>CAXTFX010000123.1:0-10422 GCA_964243185.1 uncultured Chthoniobacterales bacterium | reverse complement strand
ACGCCGGCGAGGTCACGCCCTACGTCGGCGGCTACGACTATTTCCTGGAGAAAACGGGTGTCGGCGTGGGCGACGAGCGCGCCGCGCTCACGGCGTAAGCCCGGCGATCCCATCAGCGCCGGCGCCACGCCCGGAGCGCCCCGCCGCCCAGCGCGAGGCTGCCCACCAGGAGCGCCACCGTCGTCGCCGCGGGCTCGGGGACGGTGGTCACGGACAGACCGACGTGCGCGCCGTCCAGCTCGAAGGTGCCCTGGAAGCCCGCCGGCACGTCGCCGAAGGCGAGGTTGGACAGGGTCAGGCCGCCGGTGACGGAGGTGAAGTCAACCAGGTCGTAACGGCCGGCCGTCAGGCCGCGGTCGAGCACGTCGAACACCAGTTGGCCGGAGCCGCCGGAGAACTCCAACGCGCCGCCGAGCGTCACCAGGTCGGACCCGGCGGTGGTGCTGCCGAGGGCGAAGCTGAAGCGGGAGCCGCCGGTGACGTTGAGGTCGCCGCCGAGGGTGAGCTGGCCGGGGGCCAACGTGCCGCGGTTGCTCGGGCTCAACAGCGCGCCGGCGGCCAGGGTCACGGCGCCGGTGATCCGGCCGGTGCCGGCGAGGGCGCCGCCGCCCTGCACCGCGACCGCGCCGGTGCCCGTGGCGCTGCCACCGCCCGCCGCGGCGTTGGCCGCCACCAGGGTGCCGCCGCTGGCGACGGTCGTCGGGCCGGTGTAAGTGCTGTCGCCGGAGAGCGTCACCGTGCCGGCGTTGATCTGGACGGAGGCGAAGTTCGAGAAGGCGCCGGCGTAGGCGAAGCGGTTACCCGACCCGGGGGTGATGACCAGGGCGTTGGTGCCGCCGACCCCGCCGGAGACGTTGCCGACGATGGCGGCGGCGCCGCCGAGGATGTTGAGGGTGTTGTTGCCCGCGCCGAGGTCCATGGCCAGGTTGCTGGCCGTGGCGCGGATCGTCCCGGAGTTGTTGACGGTGTCGTCGTCCGCGCCGGTCTGGATGGCGGCGGCCGTCGCCCCGCCGCCCTCGATCAGCCCGCCGGCCTGGTTGGAGATCGTCGAGGTGAACCCGCTCGGGCCGGCCGCGCCGACGCCGATGGTGATGGCCGAGTTGGTCTGCCCGCGGATGGTGCCAGAGTTGGTGATGACGGTGTTGGCATACATCCCGACGACCGGGTTGGCGGTGTCCACGCCCAGGATGGTGATGCCCTTGCCCGTCGCGCCGGAGGTGTTGCCGGCGGCCACGTCGCCCTCGATCAGCCCGCCGGCCTGGTTGGTGATGGTGCCGCCGCCGACGGTGACGCCCTCGGAGGTGTCCCCGATGGCGTTGAGGGAGCGGATGGTGCCGGAGTTCGTCAGGTTGACCAGCCCGTCCACGTCCACCCCGTCGCCGTCCTGGGCCGTGTTGGCGCCGACCAGCATGGCGCCGTTGCCCGTGATGGTCGCGCGGTTGGTGATGGTGACGACCTCGTTGGCGTTGATGCCGTCAATGTTCAGCCCCGAGCCGTTGTTGCCCTGGATGACGCCGCCGGCGTTGTTGGTGACGGACATGGTGTAGGCGCCGGTGCCGGTGAGGTTGCCGCCGGTGACGGCGTGCCGGGCGCCCTCGATCCGGCCAGAGTTGGTGATCTGGACCCCGGAGTTGGTCTGCGCGTCAATGCCGTCGGAGGAGGAGCCGGTGGTGGAAACGCACAGGATGGTGCCCGCGTTGCCGATGACCCCGTTGACCCCGGGGCGCACGGCGTCCGCCTCGTTGGCTCGGAGCAGGCCGCCGGCGAGGTTGTTCAGGGTGTTGGCCCCGGTGGTGATGGCGTTCCAGTCAACGGCCTGCGAGCCGGCGCCGGAAGGATTCAGGGAGAGAACGCTGCCGGAGTTGGTGAACGTCACGGCGGTGTTGGTCCCGGTGATCTGGAAGGCGTCCGCGTCCGCCGCCTGGATGAGCGCGCCGGCGTTGTTGGTGACGGAAAGGGTGAGGTTGTTCACCGTGCTGCGGAGAGCGCGGCCGGTGACGGTCTGCTGGATCGTGCCGTTGTTCACCAGGGTCGAGCTGCCGCTCAGGGTGATGGCGACGGCGGTCCCGCCAACCTGGAGGCTGCCGGTGGCGCTGACCGTGCCGGTGTTGGCGCTGAGGGTCTGCGCGGCCGTAACCGTGCCGGTGATGGGGTTCGGGCCGGGGCTGAACTGGGCGCGGGCGGCCGGGACGGCGCCGGCGAGGGCGGCGGCCGCGGTCAGAACGGTCAGCGGAAAGGTGGGTCGGATCATGGGGGAAGTCAGGTGGGAGACAGGTCGTCGAGCGGCCGGCAGGTTTACCCAAAGCACGGGGTCCCGTCGAAGGGCCGCGTGTGAACTTCCCGTCACGCACGCACGCGCGCCGCGTCAAGATGAAGCCGCCCCGGTCGCAGGCACGCGGCCGGGGCGGCTGGGCACGTCTGACGGGGTTCGGCCCAGGTAAGACGAGACGGGTCGGGGATGCCGGCCGCCGCCAGCTTCCGCAATTCCCGTGGGGCGACGGTTTCCGCCACGCAACGATAACGTCACCCTAAAGCGTTCGCGCGCCGGCGGCTGATGCATTCCCCTTGGCCCCGTTCCGGTGTCCCCCGCCGGGAGAAGTTCGCTTCGCCACCCAGGGAACCCGCCGACGTAACAACCACTTTGACCACCGCCACTTTCCGCCTCGCCCGCACCGTCGCCGCCGCCTCGCTCGCCACCCTCGCCACCCTGCCCGCCGCCCCCGGGGCGACGAAATACTTCGACACCACCGCGGGCGCCGGCAACGGCGTCGGCGGCAGCGGCACCCTCGCCGCGCAGACCACGGCCCTCTTTTCCAACGTCATCACCGGCGACGCCGCGCTCTCGGCGGCGGCGGCCACGGACGACGGCGTCTTCCAGGGCACGGCTGGCACCGTGACCCTCGGCGCGACCTTCACGCTCAACTCCGCCGCCTTCAACGTCACCGGCTATACCCTCACCCCGGACGCCACCACCGCGCGGGCTCTTGCCGCCCCGATCACCCTGGCGGCCGGTGTCAACCTCAACCTCGACGACGCGAACGCGACGGCCAACCGCACCCTGAACTTGGGCGGCAGCGTCACCGGCGGCACCGGCGCGACGCTCACGATCCAGGGCGCGCAGGCGGCCGGGGCCGCGGCGCGGATCAACCTCAACGCGGCGAACGCCACCGTCTCCGTCCCCACGACCATCAACCAGACCGGCGGGGGCGTCGCGGGCTTCGTCGCCACCGCCACGGGCACCAGCATCAGCGGCACGATCTCCAACAACTCCGCCGGCGCGACCATCCTCGGGGCGACCAGCGGCAACGCGCTGTCGCTGTCCGCCACCGCCGTTGTCAGCGGCTCGGCCGGCCTCCGCTTCGGCGCGGGGGACAACGGCGGCGCGGGCGTGATCACGCTCAACGCCCAGAACACCTACGCCGGCGCGACCACGTTTAACGCGGCGGTCAGCGGCACCATCCGCCTCGGCGTCGCCAACGCGCTGCCCACGGGCACGGACGTGACGATGGCGGCCAGCGCCAGCAACGGCGGCGTGCTCGACCTCAACGGCTTCAACCAGACCATCGGCTCGCTGACCAGCGGGGCGGGCGGCGGCGGCATCACCAACGGCAACCAGGCCGCCGCGGCCAACAGCCTGAGCACGCTGACCATCAACGGTGCGGCCTCCCCGGCGGCGTTTGCCCTGAACCTCACCGACGGCACGGGGGCCACCCCCGGCAAGGTCGCCCTGACGCGCGGCGGCACCGGGACCACGACGCTCTCCGGCACCGGCAGCACTTACAGCGGCGGCACGAGCATCACGGGCGGCAAGTTGCTCGTGGCGAACCCGACCGGCTCCGCGACGGGCACCGGCGGGGTCTCCATCGGCACGGCCGGCACCCTGGCCAGCGGGGCGGGCACCACCGGGGCCATCTCCGGCCTGGTTTCCACCGTCGGCACGGGTAGCACCATCGCCCCCGGCGCCACGGCGGCGGCCAACACCGGCACGGTCGGCGCGCTGACCCTCAGCGGCGGCCTCAATTTAGCCAACGGCGCGACGATCCCTTTCGACCTCGGGGCCTCCTCCGACCTGATCGCCATCACGGGCGGGACGTTCACCGGCGGCAGCGCGGCCGGCTCGGTCCTGTTCAACTTCAACGCCACGGCCACCACGGGCACCTTCGTCCTGGTTAACTTCACCGGCGCCACCGCCAACGGGGTGGACCTGAGCGACTTCGCCGCGCTCGGGGCCAACGGGAACTTCTCTTTCAACGGCAGCGAGTTGGACTTCACCCTCACCGCCGTCCCGGAGCCCGGCACCGTCCTGGCCGGCCTGCTGGCGCTCGGCACCCTGGGCGCGTCCCAGCGCCGGCGATGGCGCGAGTTCCTCGCCGCCCGCCGCCGGGCGGTGGCGTGGGCGGCCTGAGCCGCGTTCGCCCGTCGGGTAGGTTTTTCGCCGGGTCGCCGTCCGAGGGGAGATGGCGGCCCCGGTTCAGTTTTCCCGGGCGCGCGGGGGTCCACGCGGTCCCCGGACGCCGCGGGCGGTGGGTGCCGGTCCCGCTCCCGCACGGACCGGTTCTAACCGCCGAAGGGCGAGGACATTTCGCCGGTCCCACCGGGAATCTCACCGGCGGCACGTAAGGTGCTCAAAAGCGTAGGGCGAGCTCGAACGGATCACATCTACGTCGTTCCATGACCAAACGGATTCTCATCGTTGACTCGGAGGAAAAGAATTTCGAGCTGCTTGCCGGGCACATCTCCGCGGCCGTCACCCCCATCGTCATTGACTATGTCACCGACGGCCACCGCGCCCTGGCGCTGCTCGACTCCGGCGTTCGCTACTCCCTGCTCGTCACGGACTTGAAGCTCGCCAGCGTTGACGGCCTGGAGATCGTCCAGCGCGGGCTGTCCCTCCGCGAGAACTTTCCCGTCTTCATCGGCACCGATTTTTCCATCCTCGACGACCTGAAAACCCTGTTGGCGGATTACCCCAACGTGCGGCTCTACCAGCGGCCGACCGAGAGCTTCCAGGTCCTCGGCGACGTGCTCGCCGCCCTGCAAGCCATTCCCGACGACGTGGTCAAGACCATCGCGCTCCCGACCCTGCTGGAAATGATCCGCCTGGACCGCAAGAGCTGCCTGCTGGAGTTCGTGACCGAAGAAAGCGACCGGGGTTTCCTGTGCTTCGACCGGGGGGAGCTGTTTCACGCCGCCATCGCCGACCAGGCGGGCGAGCCGGCCTTCCAGGACATGGTCAGCCGGACCTCCTCGGAACTGCGGATCTTCGAGGGCAACTACACCGCCGAGCGCAACGTGCACTTCACCCTCTCCGTCCTCCTGCTGCGCTGTTTCAAGGAGACCGACGAGCGCAGCGTGGCCGTCGCCGCTTCCTGACGGTAAGCGCAACGCGCGGGGAGGGTTGAGCCGCCTCCGGTCCGCGTTTGCCCGCGTCCCCCGCGTCCCCTGAACCCCCCAAGCTCCCGCCTCCCGCCCTTCCCCGTTTTATGACCGACGCACCCGCCACCCCCGCCGCCAGGGATTCCGCCGCGGCATCCCGCCGCCGCTTCGGCCCCAGGCTGCTCGCCCTGTCCGTGCTCCTGGGTCTGCTCTTCATCGCGGGCGTCTATGGCATCTTTCGTTTCAACGTCCGCATCGCCCAAGAGCAGGCTGACCATGAGCAGGTTGCCGTCACCGCGGTGCGCGTGCGGACGCTGACCTCGCGCCTCTACTCCTACGTCACGACGCTCGAGCTGAAGCGGCGCGACGCGGCGGACGCCACCGCCCTGCTCAAGGGCACCGAGAGCGCCCAACGGCGCATGGACTCCATCGTCCGCGGCCTCTCCGAGGGCGGCACGGTGAAAGAGGTCTCCGGCGCGGAGATTCGCATCCGCCCGGTGCCCACCCCCGGGGGCGAAGGTTCTCACCGACCAGTTGCAGGAAATCTGGGCGCCCTTCCAGAAGTGCCTCCTCACGCTGACCAACACCACCGGCGAGGTGGACCCGGCGGTGGTGGCTACCGCCATCAAGCTGTCGGAAGCCAACGATCCCGAATACATCAAGGTCTCCGACGGTCTCGCCAAAGAGGAAGACGCTTACGCGAAGGGTCTGCTGGGTGCCCTCCACCTCTACCGTAACGCCTGCGTCTCGCTGGTCGCGCTCTTCCCGACCTTGCTGCTGCCCCTCGGCCTGCTGCTCTCCCGGGTCAACCGGGCCAACGCGGTCATCGAGAGCACCTCGCAGGAACTCTCCGCGGCCAAGCAGGATACCGACCTCATCATGCAGACCGTGCAGTCGGGCCTGCTGCTCATCAACCCCGAATACATCATCTCCGGCCAACACTCCGCGGAGCTGGAGCGCATCCTCAAGCTGGAGGACCCGGCCGGGCTGAACTTCCTCAACGTGCTCCAGCGCCTGTTGACGGAGAAGAACTACCTCACGGCCAAGGATTACTTCACGCTCCTCTTCAACCCCAACAAACGGGAAAAGCTCCTCGCCGACATCAACCCGCTCTCCCAGATAGCCGTGAACTTCCTCAACCCGGAAGGCGGCTTCCTGGTCAAGCACCTCGGCTTCACTTTCCGCCGCATCGTGCGTAACAAGGTCGTCGAGCGGGTCTTCGTCGGCATCTCGGACATCACCGCCCAGGTCAACCTGGAGAGGGACCTCCTGGACGCCGAGAAACGCCGCGAAAAGCAGTTTGAGCTGCTCTTCGGCATCATTCACGTCGGCGTCGAGCCGCTGGACGAGTTCCTCAAGACGGCCCAGGCCGAATCCCTGAAGATCAACGAGGTGCTCAAGGCCGAGGAGTTCATCGTGGCCTCCAACCAGGGCCGCACCGAGGACCTGCGCGCCCGCCTCCACACGGCCTTCGCCAGCATCCACAACATCAAGGGCAACGCCGCCTACCTTCACCTGCGCGTCTTCGAGCAATCGGCGGAACGCTTCGAGGACAAGATCTCCGAATTGCTCAACCAGCCGACGCTCGCCCCCGACGACTTCCTGAGCATCGTCATCTTCCAGTCCGAGCTGCGCGCCGACCTCCTGGACCTCGCCGACCTGCGCTCCAAGGCGGGCAACCTCCTGTCCTCCGGTCGCAACGCCCCCGCCCCCGCCACCGCGGCGGCCCCCCCGGCGGACGAGCTCGTCACCCCGCTGCTCTCCCTCGCCCGGACGTTGGCGGCCGGCCTCGGCAAGAACGTCGAGATTGACGCCGCCGGCTTCGCCTCCGCCCAACTGCCGGCGCCGCTGCGCTCCCTGGTGAAGGACGTGCTCATCCAGCTCGTCCGCAACTCCCTGGCCCACAGCATCGAGACGCCCCCGCAACGCCTCCTCGCCGGCAAGCTGCCCGCCGGGCAGCTCGGCATCCGCGGCGCGTTCGCCGAGGACGGCCGCTGGCAGTTGACCTACCGCGACGACGGCCGCGGGCTGGACTTCAAGAAGATCCGCGCCCGCGCCATCGCCCAGGGCCTCCTGCCGGCCAACGGCGCTCACAACTACACCGACGAGCAGATCGCTCCGCTCATCTTCCTGCCCGGGTTCTCCACCGCCGACGCCGCCACCTCCGCCGCCGGGCGCGGGATGGGCATGGAGATAATCAAGGAAAAGATCGTGGACGAGTGCGACGGCGAGATTCAGGTCCGCTGCGAGCCGGCGCGCTTCTGCGAGTTCACCTTCCTCCTCCCCGTGCCCGGGGCGGCTCCGGCCGGAGGCCCCGACGGCAACCACCCCCACGGAGCCGCGACCCCGCCGGAAGTTCTTCCCGGACACCTTGCGACCGTTTGAGGCAACCAGTGCGCTCCTTTCCAACCCCTTCGCATGAAACTCCTGATCGTAGATGACTCCATGTCCATCCGGCGCGGCATCCAGCGCATGATTGACACCGCCCTCTTCACCGAGGTCCAGGACGCCGCCAACGGCCGGCTGGCCCTCCAGAAGTTCCGCGAGTTCAAGCCGGACGCCGTGACGATGGACATCACCATGCCCGAGATGGACGGCCTGACCTGCATCGAGATGATGCTCCGCGAACGGCCCGAAATCCTCATCCTGGTCGTGTCCGCCCTCAAGGACAAAGCCACCGCGGTCGAGGCCGTCAAACGCGGGGCGCAGGGCTTCCTGCTCAAGCCGTTCACCCCGGAAAAGCTGACCACGGCCATCTCGGAAATGATCACGGACCAGGTTTAGACCCCACGCGCCCCCTCCTCCGGCAACCCCTCCCTCCCCATGTTAAACGACACCGACCTGCGCGTGTTCCTCAAAGGCGCGAACAACTACTTCGCCGAAACCACCGCGGTCCCGGCGGAGATCGGCGTTCCCTACGAGACGACCGGCGGTGAATCGGTCATGCTCGACTTCGCGGCCATCATCGGCGTCACCGGCAACCACACCGGCTGCGTGTTCTTCACCGCCCCGCGCGCGATGATCCTGGAACTGGTGCGAAACTTCGGCGACCCCGACACCTCCGACGCCATCTGCTGCGACTTCGTCGGCGAGATCGCCAACACCATCGCCGCCCACGCCCGGGAGGACCTGGGTTCCAACTTCATGATCTCCCCGCCGGTCACGTTCCGCGGGCAGGCCGACGCCCGGATGCCGCGGGGCACCCCGGCCTTCGTCATCGTGATCACCTGGCAGGGCCACCGGGCGCACCTGGTCATCGCCGTGCGCGCCACGCCCTGAGCCCGGCCACCTTTCCCGCATCCTACTCCCGATGAACGAAAAAGAACTCACGCTGTTCGTGGAAATCGCCTGCAACTACCTCCAACAGGTGCTCGCGGGACCCACCGAGGTGATGGAGCCCACCGTCGAGTTCGGCGAGCCGGTGTTCTCCGATTACAGCGGCTTCATCCACATCTCCGGCACCAGCGAGGGTTACGCCTACCTGACCGTGCCGGCCGGCATCCTGCGCGCCGTGCTCGAAGGGATGCACGAGCCGGAAATCCACCGCGAATCCCTCCGGGACATCGTCGGCGAGATGACCAGCACGATCATCTCCCACGCCCGCGAGCACTTCGGCCCGGGGTTCCACGTTTCCGCGCCGCACACGATGGAGGGGAACCAGCCGTTGCCCTTCTCGCTGCCGCGGACCCACTTTGTCCTGCCGATCCTCTGGCAGCGGCAGCAAGCGCAGCTCGGCCTCGCCCTCGCCTCCTGATCCCGATGGACCCCATCTTGAAGAAAGAAATCTACGAGCGCTGCGCGGACCTGCCCGCGCGCGCCGGCGACCTGCGGTTGCGCCCCTACGAGTGGCACTTCCTGATGGCGCTCGACGGCCGCAAAACGGCCGGGGAAGCCGCCGCCGAGGTGCGTCTGGACGAAAGCCGCCTGCCCGAAGTCATCCAGCGCCTGCGCGAAAGCCGGCTGATGGAAATTCCCGAGCTGACCTGGGAGGAGTTCGCCGCCCGCTACCCCGACGCGAGCGCCCCGGCGCGGCCCGGACCCGCGCCCGCGGTGGAAGCCCCCGCGCCGGTTGCCGTCGTCGTCGTCGCTTCGGAAACGCCCGCCCGGCCCCCGGCCCCGGCCAACCCCGCGCCGGCCGCCGTGACCTTTGCCATCACCCGCAAGACGACGGCGGGAGCCGCCCCCGCGGCGACCGCTCCCCCGGCCGACGCGCCCGGCCCCCGCGGCGCGGAACGGCCCCTCAACCTCAAGCAACTCATTGACTACGTGACCCAGCACGCCGGCGGCGGCCTGCGGGGCAAACTGGCCGTTTACCGCCTGTTCCTGCGCGTGCCCAACGAACAGATCCGCGCCGCCGGCATCGAGTCGCTGAACTTCGTGGACGACCGCTTCGAGATCCGGGAACCCGCGATGCGGGAGGCCATCCTCGACGCGGTGGCGGCCGTGACGGGGCGGCCGTATCCGCTGCCGGCCTGAGCCAACGCCCTTGCGGGGAAGCCCGCGCCGCTTCGGTCGGTCGGCCCTGGAGGGGCGGAAAGCGAGCCGTCAGAGAAAATCTGAATGGCTCCTCCCGGGCAGGCCGTGGAGGTAAGGGGATTCGAACCCCTGACCTCTTCATTGCGAACGAAGCGCTCTACCAACTGAGCTATACCCCCGGCACCGCGGCCGCCGGTCGGCCGGCGGGGCGTAATTATGCGCGGGTCCGCGCCGTTGACAAGGGAATACGGAGCGCCCTCCCGCCTCTGGTGCAAAGACCCGGCGATGGTGGCATCCTTCCGCCGCCCCCGGGCTGACGGACGCGGTCGAACCCCACCCATGACGAGCCCCTTTCACGGCGCGCTGATCCTCCCCGCCTGCCGGTAGGAGCAAACCATCGGCCCCGTGCTCGACGAGCTGGCCGGGGTGCTGCGCGCCGACGCCGCCAGCGTGCGTTGGACGGTGGCCGTGGGCGTGAACGGCTCGCCGCCCGGCGCGGGCGCGGACCGCACGGCGGCGCGGGCCCGCGCCCACCCGGCGGTGGCGCTGCCGGGCAACGTGCCGGTGGTG
>CAXTFX010000122.1:0-10494 GCA_964243185.1 uncultured Chthoniobacterales bacterium | reverse complement strand
CATCCGCCTCGACGGGCTTGCCCATGGCGATGATGATGGCGTCCACCTTCTCGGTGATGAAGTTGCGGATGTCCCCGATCTGGGCGGGCACGTCCTTGGTCGCGCTCTGGACGATGACTTCCACGTCCACGCCGCGCGCTTTCCACGCCTGGGCGGCGGCCTGGGCTTCTTCGACCATCTGGGTGCGCCACTCGCTGCCGACCCAGCCGTTGCTGAGGCCGATCTTGTAGTGCTTGTCTTTGGCGTGAACGCCGGGGACCAGGGCCAGGAGGCCGAGGGCCGCGCCGAATAACTGCAGGGGAACGGTTTTCATTTTGGGGGAACGGGTTCTACTTGGGGAACTCGGGTTGGGTTAGGGTTCCCGCCGCGCCCGCCGAGTCGGACGGAGCAGGAAAGGGGGAGTGAGCGAACGCGGCGTCCGGGGGCGAGGTTGAACGTCGCGGCCGGTCACGGCAAGAACTGTTTCAAATACCGTCGGGATTGGACCAGCGCGGCCAGGCGCGCCTCCCGGGACCTTTCGTAGGCGCGGTCCTCGACCTCGATGCACACCGGGCCGCGGTAGCCGACGTCGTTCAACGCGGAGAAGAACGCGCTCCAGGGCACGTCGCCCAGCCCCGGCAGCTTGGGCGCATACCAACCTAGGCCGAGGATGCCGCGCTCGTAGAGCAGGTCGGCGGAAATTTTGTAGTCCTTGGCGTGGACGTGGACCAGCCGGTCCCGGAACTCCCGCACGGCGCGCACGGGGTCAATCTGCTGCCACACGAGGTGCGAGGGGTCGAAGTTCAGTCCGAAGTTCGGGCTGGGAATGGCCGCGAACATCCGCCGCCAGACCTCCGGGGAGATGGCGAGGTTCTTGCCGCCGGGCCACTCGTCGCGGCTGAAGAGCATCGGGCAGTTTTCGATGCCGACGCGCACCCCGTGGTCCTCCGCGAAGGCGACCAGCGGACGCCAGACCTCCTCGAAGCGCTCCCAGTTCTCGTCCACGCTGCGGGCGGGGTCGCGGCCGACGAACGTGGTCACGACGTTGACGCCGAGTTGCGCCGAGGCGGCGATGACCCGGCGAATGTGCTCGGCGGCCACCGTGCGCTCCCCGGGGTCGGCCGCGAGCGGGTTCGGGTAGTAGCCCAGGCTGGAGATGCTGACGCCGTGTTGGGTGAGGAGCGCCTTCACCCGGTCGGCCTCCGCGGGGGAGAAGTCCGTCACGTCCAGGTGGGTGACGCCCGCGTAGCGCCGCTCCGCCTTACCGCGGGGCCAGCACATGAGTTCGACGCAGGCGAAACCCTCCCGCGCGGCGAAGGCGAGGGTTTCTTCGAGGGATAGGTCGGGGACGATGGCGCTGACGAAGCCGAGGTTCATGGGGTGTTTGGGGGGGAGAAAAATTCAGGGGTTAACCCAACCCTGCGTCTGGTGGCTGCGGAGAATGGCCTCGCAGAGCATGACCTCGCGGTGGCCGTCCGCCAACGTCGGGAAGCCGACCGGGGAAAGGGCGTCGCCGCGGATGCGGCCGTAAACGGCGCGGTAGAGCTGCTTGAAGGTATCCGGGAACCCTTCGTTGTGCCCGCCGGGAAAGTTGGCGAAGGGGCGCGCGGTTTCGCCGAGCAGGGATGGGTCTTTCAACAGGAGTTCGTTGGGCCGGTCGCGGTGGCCGACCCAGAGTTCGTTCGGCCGCTCGGAGTCCCAAGCCAGCGAGGCGAGGCTGCCGGTGATCTCGAAGGACAACCGGTTCTTCCGCCCGGCCGTGACCTGAGAAACGTTCATGGCCCCCCGCGCGCCGCCCCGGTAGCGGAACAGCACCGCGCCCCAGTCCTCGGTGTGAACTTCGACCTCCTCACGCCCGGCGTCCGCTCCCGGCCCGGCGAGGCCGCCGAAGGTTTCCGCGGCCCCGCGGCGTGGGCGGAGCCGGCGGGGGAGGAAGGTGGCGAGGTCAGCCACCAGGGATTCGACCTCCAGGCCGGTGATGAAGCCCACGGTGTCCATCCAGTGCGTGCCGATGTCCCCGACGGCCCGTAACGCCCCACCGGCCTCCGGCAGCAGGCGCCAGTTCCAGTCCGTTTCGCGCAGGAGCCAGTCCTGGACGTAGGCCCCGCGCACCCCGCGCACCTCCCCGATGGCCCCGGTGCGGACCAGGTGGGCGGCGTGCAGGACCATCGGGTAAAAGCGCACGTTGTAGTTCACCGCCGCGACGAGGCGCGGCGTCCGCGCGCCGAGGGCGACCAAGGCGGCCGTTTCTTGACTGTTCATCGCCAACGGTTTCTCGCAGACGACGTGCTTGCCCGCGCCGAGCGCGTCGCGGGTCATGTCGAAGTGGGCGACGTTCGGCGCGGTGACGTGGACCACCTGGACCTCCGGGTCCGCCAGGAGCGCCGCGTAGTCCGCGTAGGCCGTTTCCAGACCCAGGTTCGCCGCCGCCGCCTGGCTGCGCGCCGGCCCGGAACCCAGGATGCCCTTCACCCGGACGCCGATCCGGCGCAGGGCTTCGACGTGGACCGGGCCGATGAAGCCGGTGCCGGTCACGGCGGCAGTCAGGGGGGAGAAGTCGGCGCGCATCTGGGAGAGAAGTTCAACGGTCGGCTAAAGCCCGGCGCGCGGCCCCGTAGGCGCCGGCCCAGGCGCCGAGTTCCGCGGGGAGGATCGGCACCGGCCGGGGCGGCTCAGGCAGCCACTCGACCTCCGCCATCGTCCGGCGCAGCGGTTCCCACAGCGCCTCGCCGGCCTGCGTCACGCCGCCGCCGAGGATGATAAGGTCTGGGTCCAGCACATTGACGAACGAGGCCAGGGCGCAACCGAGCACGTGGACGAAACGGTCCCAGGCCGCCCGCGCCGCCGGGTCGCCGGCCGCGTGGGCGGTTAAGAGGTCTGCCGTCGTGGTGAACCGGCCGCCGGTGCGCTGCGCCAGGGTGCATTCGCCCAAGAAGTTTTCCAGCGCGCCGGGGGTCCGCATGATGCTGGGAGGGCCGTCCGGGTCGAGGCAAATGTGGCCGAGGTGCCCGGCGCGGCCGAGGCGACCTTCCAGGAGTTGGCCGTTGACCATGATGGCTCCTCCCACCCCCGTGCCGAGCGTGAGCATGACGACGTTCCGCGCGCCCCGGGCCGCGCCGAGCCACGCCTCGCCGAGCAGCGCGGCGTGGGCGTCGTTGAGCACGCGGACCGGGCGCTCCCCGCCGAGGAACTCGGTCCAGTCGAAATGTTCTAGTCCCCGCATCCGCCCGGGCATACTGGCGATGGCGCGGCCATCCCGCGTTGCCAACCCGGGCGCGGCCACGCCGACGACGCAGCCCTCCGCGCCGCCCAGCCGCTCCCGCCAGCCCGCCACCAGCCCGCGCACGCGCTCGGCCCAGGCCGGGCGGCCGTTCTCCGTTTCCCCGTCGCCAGTGGGGCAGGTTTCTCGGGACAGGACCTCGCCGTGGGCGCTGACCACGGCGAGCTTGATGGCCGTGCCGCCCAGGTCAACGCCGAGAGCCGTGGGGGAGGTGTTCATGTTCAGCGGGTAACGTGAAAACCCGAAGCCAGGGCGCGCCGGCGCCGAAGCTGCGACCCGTCAACTGCCAGAGGCTGGTTTCGACGACGATGGGCGCGGCGCAGGTCCAGGCCCGCCGCCAGACGGTTCGCCAACACGGTATGGCCGCGCCCGGCGGCGTCGGCGAGGAGAACACGAGCTTGGGAGGGATCGCACAACATGGCTCTCGGGGGGAGGAGAGGGGTCGGAAGGGCGGGGAAGATCAGGTCATCTGCACCTTGATGTGCTTGGTGTTGAGGTATTCGTAGATGGCCCGGCGGGAGAGTTCGAGGCCGAAGCCGCTGTCCTTCCAGCCGGCGTAGGGGCCGTAGTTGGTGTTCACCGCGCCGTGGTTGACGCAGACGGTGCCGCTCTCCAGCGCCTCGCTCACCCGCGTCGTCGTGGCGAAGTCCCGTGTGAACAGGTAGGCGACCAGCCCGTGCTCGGAGTCGTTGGCCTGGGCGACGGCGCCGTCCGGGTCGTCAAAATCCACGAACGGCACCACCGGGCCGAAGGTTTCCTCGCGCACGACGCGCATCGCCGGGGTGGCGTCCGTCAGGATCGTGGGGAGATAGAAAAACCCGCGCGCGAACGCCTCGCCCTCCGGCGCCCGGCCGCCGCAGACCAGGGTGGCGCCGCGCTCCCGGGCGTCGGCGACGTGCGCCCGCACCGTTTCCAGGCCGCGCCGGGTCGTCAACGGGCCGAGGTCCACGGCCCCGTCGCTCACGCCGTCGCCGATGGTGAGCTTTTCCGCGAGCGTCCGCAGCCGCGCCACCAGCGGCTCCCGGACGGTCCGGTGCGCGTAAACCCGGGCCACCGCGCTGCACGATTGGCCCATGTTGCGGAACGCCTTGTAGGCGATCACCTTGGCCGCCGCGTCCAGGTCCGCGTCCGGGCACACGATGGCGGGGCAGTTGCCGCCCAGTTCCAGGGAAATTTTCTTCAGGAACGGCGCGCAGAGAGCCAGCAGCCGTTTGCCCGTGGCCGTCGAGCCGGTCATGGCCACCTTTTTCACCAGCGGGTGCCGGATCAACTCCTCGCCCACGGGGCTGCCCGGACCGCTCAACACGTTCACCAACCCCGCCGGCAGGCCGCCTTCCACGAGCGCCCGACAGAAGGCGAGCGGCGACATCGGCGTGACCTCGGTGGGTTTCACGACCGCCGCGCATCCCGCCGCCAAACACGGGCCGAGCTTCCAGCTCAGGAGCGAAACCGGGTAGTTCCAGGGCGTGATGAGCGCGCAGACGCCGACGGGCTGGTAGGCGACCCACGAGCGCATCTGCGGGTGCTCGGTCGGGTTCGTGTAGCCCTCCACCCGCACGCCCTCCGCGGCGTAGTAGTCAATGGTGTCGCAGGCGCCGACGACCTCGCCCCGGGCCTGGTCGGCCGGCTTGCCCTGCTCGCGCGCCATCAGCTCGCCGATCTCCGCCGCCCGACCGCGGACGTGCGCGGTGGCGCGGCGGATGGTCTGCTCGCGCTGATACGCCGTCTGCGCCGACCACGCCAGGAACGCCCGGTGGGCCACCTGCACCGCGCGGTCCACGTCCCCCGGTCCGGCCGTTTCCACGGCGCCAACGACCTCGCCGTTGGCCGGCGAACGCACCTCCAGGACGGCGCGGCCGTCCGTGGCCCCGGTCGTCCCGGGTTCGCCGATCAACAGCGGGAGCGGGGAAAGCTCGTTCACAACTGGGGAGGTTGGACGCACACCCGCAGGGCCTCGCCGCTCTCCATGAGCGCGAAGGCGCGGTGAATGTCAGCGAGCGGCACGCGGTGGGTCACGATCTTGTCCGCGGGAAAACGCCCGCCCTGGATGAGCGCCTGCGCCGCCTGGAAGTCGGAGCGTTTCTCGGAGTAGGAACCCGTCACCACCAGCTCCTTGTAATGGATGTGGTTGGTGTTCAACGGGGCGAACGGGTTCGACTTCGGCAGCCCGCCGAAGAACTGGACCCGCGCGCCCTTGCCCGCGATCTCCAGGGCGTCCGCCTGGGCGGCGGCCACGCTGCACGCCACGATGACCACGGTGGGACCGAACCCGTCGGTCAGGTCCAGGATGGCCTGGCGGTGGCCGCCCTCGGCGTCGCTGAGCAACGTGGCGTCCACGTCAAAGCCCTCCGCCAGCCGCAGGCGCGGCTCCGCGGTGTCCACCACGATGACCTTCTGCGCGCCCTGCAACCGTGACACCACCGCGTGCATGACGCCGATGGGCCCCGCCCCGATCACGACCACCGTGTCCCGCAGGCCGACGCCCATGCGGCCGTGGGCGTTGATGACGCAGCCCAGCGGCTCGGCCAGGCTCATGTGCTCGGAGGAAGCCTCCGACTCCACCCGGAAAAGCTGCCGTTGCGCCACGGCCTGCGCCGGCACGCGCATCAGCGGCGCGAAGGCCCCGTCGTGGTGGTAGGACATCGTCGTGCGCTGGACGCACAGGTTGGCCCGGCCGTCCTGGCAGTAAACGCAACGGCCGCAGGCCAGCACGATATACATCACCACCCGGTCGCCGACGCCCACCCCGCCCGCCGCGCCGTTGGTGGCCCGGGACTCGACCACCCGCCCGCAGAACTCGTGGCCCAGCACGCGCGGCGGCGTGATCTTCGGGTCCCCGTGCCGGTAGGTCCGCAGGTCCGTGCCGCACACGCAGCAGGCCTCCACCGCGATCATCATCTCGCCGTCGCCCAGTTGCGGGACGGGAACCTCCTGGACGGCGACATCCTGTTTGCCTCGGTAAACGGCCGCTTGCATGGGTGGGGGAAGGGGCCTCAGGCGCGCCGCTGGAACGTCAGGCTGCCGCCGTTGCGGTGAACGTGAACTTCGTTGGTAAACTGGTAACGGTCCGCGCGGTAAAGGAGAATTTGATACCAGATTGGCTCGGTTTCGCGGATGAAGCCGGGACCCTCGACGACCAGCGTGGCGGCGCCCGGGGAAAGCTCGAACTTGGCCGCCTCCTCGGCGCTTAGATCCTTGGCGTAAATGGTGTGCCGTTCGCCGGAGTGGTAGATCCCGCAGTGGGTTTCCAGGTAGTGATACAGGGAGCCGGCGAGGTCCTGGCGGTCGAGCTTGGGCGCCAGGTCGGCCCGGACCCAGCGGTGCTCCAAAATCACGGGCTCGCCGCTGGCGATCCGCAGCCGCTCAAAGTAGAAAACTTCGGCTTGGGGCTCCAGCCCCAAGGCCTCGCGGACGGGAGCGGGGACGGCGGCGACCCCCAGGCGCTCGAAGCGCAGCACCCGAGTTTCGGGGGCAAATCCCTCCGCCCGCGCGTGGTCCGTAAAACTCTCCATCGCGCGGAGCGAAGCGTGCAGGCCCCGGGTCGGCGCGACGCGGGTGCCGATGCCTGGCTCCAGCACCAGGACGTCCTCGGCGATCAGGTTGGAGATGACCTTGTTGGCCGTCGCCCGGCTGACCCCATACCGGTGGGACAACTCGCGCTCTGACGGGAAACGCTCGGCCGGCCGGTAAACCCCGTGGGCGATTTCCTCCCGGCAGGCGTTAGCCAGTTGGAGGTGAACGGGTTCAGTGATGATAACCGGTGGCATGTGGACTGTGGACTAGCCACCGCGATGCTAAGTTCCTGTTTTCGGATGTCAACGAACTATTTTCCGCCGGTCAACAAGTTGCCCGACTGGAACGATTACGAAACCTTGCCACCAACCCGTGCCCTTCGCCCAAAGGCACCCGTCAATGGCCGGCGAGCTGCCAGAGGTGAGTGATGGCCTTAGCGTCGGCCACGGCCAGGGCCAGGAACCCCAGCGCCGCAACCAGTTGGAGCGCCGCTTCCCGACGCTCCGTCTCCGTGGCCGGGCGCAGGAGCAGCGGCAGCAGGTCCAGCCCGTGGTGCGCCGCGCGCTTGAAGCCGTAGATTAGGGCTACGAAGACGGCGGCCAGGGCGTAGCAGGCGGCGTCGAGCACGGGGCGAAACCATCCGGCCGCCCCGCCCCGGCCGTCAACCTCCCCCCTGCGTCCGCCGCGGGCACGGGCGAGCGTGGCCGGCTCCCGTGGGGGAGGACCCGCCGCCGTCCTCCTCAGAGCTTGAAGGCGGGCCTGGCGGGCTTGGCGAGCAGAAAGGCGACCGTGAGCAGGCTCACCAGGCAGGCGCCGCGCAGGAACAGGAACAGGCCATTGCCGTCGGTCAAGGTTTCCCACGCCACGCGGGCGTCCACCGGCGGCCACCACCAGTTCGACGCCCCCGCCCGCCAGAGCCGCTCGGCGGCCACCAGCCCTTCGCCCAGGACGAAAGCCGCCGCGGCGCAGGCCAGCCCCGCCAGCCCGGCCAGCCAGTAGCCCCGGTGCGCCACCCCCCGCAGCAGGCTCACGGGCCAGGCCGCCAGGGCCCCCGCGAGCCCGACCACGAGCAGCGAGAGCTTGACGGGCAACTCGGCGTGACCGCCGCGCCAAACGAAAAAGGCGTCCACCCCGACCCAAATTCCCGCCCAGAGCACGGCACCGGCCACGGCCGCCGGCACCCCCGTCGCCAGCAGCCGCGGCAGGGTCGCCGCGTCCAACTGGCGCTCCTCGGCCAGCGCGGAGGCCTGCCGGAACTGGCAGTCCACGCACATCTGACCCACGTTTGCGCCGGCAAAGGTGCTGCCGTTGCCCGGGACGAGCTCCACCCGTTCGGTGCCGCCGCAGTAGTGGCAGGCGTCCCCGGCGGTGAGACCCGCGCGGGCCAGCCCGGCCAGGAACGCCTCGGTGGCGGGCAGCACCTCACCCGCCTTGATCCGTTTGGAGGCCTGGAACAGGGAAAGGGTCGCCCCGCCGGGCAGGAACCGGACCGCGCCCTGCCCGGCCGCCAGCAGGTTGGCCAGGGGCGGCTCGAAGGGGATGCTCCGAGGGACGGCTTGCCGGGGGTCGAAGCGGGCCTGGACGGCGATGCCGCCGCCGTGCAGGGCGGCGTTAAACTCGGCGGCCACGGGGAAGCCCGTGCGGCGGCCGAAGGCGCGGAACTTTTTGGGGCTTTGCAGACCCAGGGCGCGGAAGAACTCGGGAAAGAAGCGGTTGAAGCTGACCATGATGGGTTTACGGGTGAACGGGCGGGGCGGGCACCGCCGGCGCGTCATCCAGCGGGAGCAGGCCGAGCTGGGTGTTGGGAACGCCCTTCCAGGTGGCCCGGCGCATGGCCCAGGCCGTCAGCGCCAGGAGGGTGCCGCCGCCGAGGGCGCCCGTCAGCCAGAGGTTGCGGTAGAGGGTGCCCGCGCGCGGCTCGGCGGCCAGGGCGAGGGCAGCCTGCCGGGCGTGGGCGCTGCGGACCGTGCGGTAGGAGGAGGGCCCTTCCATCTGCGGGTAGGCGGCGAGGAGGCGCACGTCGAGCCGCGCCGTTTTCCCGGCCAGCCCGGGTTCGTCGGGCACGTTGATCTCGGTCCAGAGCGCGTGGGAAGCGTGCTTCTCGGAGCTTTTCACCGACATGGTCCCGCCCCAGACGTCGTTGCGCGAGGTGGCCGGCCACAGGGTCGCGGGGGGCGGCGGGGGCGGCGTCACCGCGGGCGCGGCGGGCGGGGTAGGGGTCTTCAGCAGGTTCTCCAGGCGTGCCCGCATGGCCTCGGCACCGCGGGCCGCGCGGTCGGACGCGTTCTCCGGCGTGGGCGCCAGGCCGAGGGCGGCGGCGTTGGTGACGGTGACGCGGGGTTCCCCCCGCCAGTAGCCCTTGATGCTGTCCACGTGGTCGGTCAGGTAGAACGTGGCCCGGTCGCCGGGGCCGACGACGGCGGGGTAGAAGTCCGCGTTGGTCGGCCAGCCGCGCAGGGCGCGCACGATCTCCGGGGCGGGCAGGAGCAGCGTTCCCAGGGCGAGCGCACCCGCGGCCGGCAGGGACAACCGCCGCCACGCCGGACCCTCCCGGGGCAGGTCCACGGCGCCGGGCTGGTCCAGCCGGAGCTGATCGCGCTGGAGGAGCGCCGCGGCGGCCTGGCGGTTGGCGGCGAGGTCGCGGTTGGGGTCGCGGAGGGCAAACCACGCCAGCAGGACCGCGGCGAGGCCGCCGACGAGGGCCAGCAACCCCGCGGCGGTCTCGATGGGGAGCCCGTCGGCGGCCACGGCGAGGAGCAGGCCCGTGACCGCGACGATGATCAACAAGAGCAACCAGCCGAAACGTTTGGCCCGTCCCTGCGCGAGCATGTCAGGCTGCCGGACGCCGCAGTTCGGGCAGGGGTGCACGTCCACGCTGGTGGCCACCAGCCGGTCCAGGTTCAAGCGCAGGGCGGCCTGGGCCGCCTCGGGCCGGCGGCCCTGCCCGGTGGCCTTGCGGGTGAAGCGGTAGCGGTAGGCCGCCCCGCAGCCCATGCAGCGGTGGGCCTTCCAGCAGTGGACGGTGTTGGTGGCGGTGTAGCGGGCCATCGGGCGGGGATAATACGAAAATGTGCTTTGGTGCGCGTGTCCATTGGCCGCGCTGTTTTTACCTGGCCCCCGCGCCTCTGGTGCCGGCACGGGCTCGTCCGGCTTCTCTTCCCTGGTGCGGACGGTGCTGGGTTCCTCCTGCCTTCTGGACTTGGCCGGCATGGTGGGCGCCTGACCCATCCTTGCGATCCTAAAGCGATTTTCGATTACCCGTGCGGGTTGCGGTAGCGGCGGTCTATGACCGCCGGCCGGGCGGCCCACCCGCGACACGGGGCCCGGCGGTCATAGACCGCCGCTACAGGCCGCGCCTACGCAAGTGGAAACCGCTTCAATGAAGGTCTAGGTTCGGTTTGACGGATCGTTGAGCAAGCGCAAACAGCGGCGGATCATGGCCAGGTGGACAACGTCCAGGCAGCGGACGGCGAGTTTCTCGTGTCGGGTGGCCTGGCGGCGGTAGGTTTCGCGGGCAAAGCGGGGGTTGGCCCGCTGGTCCTTGCGCGTGGGGATGACGGCCGCGATGCCGCGGCGGGCCAGGTAGCGGCGGATGGAGGGATGGCCATAGGCCTTGTCGCCCGCCCGCTTGGCCGGGCGCACCCGGGGTCGGCCCGTGCCGTGGGCGCGCGGCACGCGCACTCCCTCCAAGGTGGGCGCCAGCCAGCGGCTCTCGTGCGCTT
>CAXTFX010000121.1:0-10522 GCA_964243185.1 uncultured Chthoniobacterales bacterium | reverse complement strand
TTCTTGAACGTGCCCTTGCCGCGTCCGCCGGCGTGGATCTGCGCCTTGACGACGACGTCCCGCTCGCCCAGCTCCCGGGCGACGGCCCCGGCTTCCTCGGCCGTGCGGGCGACCTTGCCCGGGCTGGTGGCGACGCCGAATTTCTCGAAGAGCTCCTTGGCCTGGTATTCGTGGATGTTCATGCGGGCGGGTGAAAGGGAACGGACGCCGGGCGCGGCGTGGTTGCCCGTGCGGGCCGGGGAAATGCGCCGGGGGCGAAATCGCGTCAGGGGTTGGTCGGGTCCCCCGCGTTTTCCAGGAACGCGCGGAAGTCCGCCGGCAGGGCCGCGGTGGCGCGTCGGGGAACGCCGCGCGGGTCGGTGAACCCGAGGACGGCGGCGTGGAGGGCGTGCCGCGGCAGCAGGAGGGCGCGGGCCAGCGCGGGCGTCCAGCCGGTCGCGATGAACTCCAGGTAGAGCCCCTCGTCGGGGCCGTAAATCTTGTCGCCCACCAGCGGGTGCCCGAGCGCGGCGGCGTGGACGCGGACCTGGTGCAGGCGCCCGGTCGCCGTCACGGCGCGCAGCAGCGCGAAACGGCCGCCCTCCCCCGCGCTGCCGCCGCCGCGCGTGAACCGGCGCTCGACCACGAAGCGGGTCCGGGCCGGGGCGCCGTCGGGGTGAACCGTTTGCCGCAGCCACACCCGGCTCGGGCCGACGCTGCCGGCGCGCCGCAGCGGGGCGTCCGCGAGCGTTTCCTCCCACGGCGGCCAGCCGTGGACGAGGGCAAGGTATTCCTTGTGGAACCCGTTGCCGCGCATCATCGCCAACCCGAAGTGCCGCGCCGCCGCGGCCGTTTTCGCCACGAGCAGCAGACCGCTCGTTTCGCGGTCCAGCCGGTGGGCCAGGGAAACCTGCCCGCCGTTGGCCAGCTCGTAGGCCAGCAGCCCGCGCAGGAGGTCGAACAAGGTGATCGGCCCGCCGGGTTTCGTGGGGTGGACGAGCAGGCCGGCTGGCTTGTCCACGAGCAGCCAGTCGTCCGCATCCGCCACGATGGGCACCGCGACGCGCGGCGACGGCGGCGCGACCACGCCCGGCCCGCCGCTCACTTCTCCGCGAGCAGATAATAGTCTCCGCCCCGGCCGGAAGCCTCCCGCTTCAGGACGCCGTGAATCTGCGTGACGCGATACTGCCCCCGGCCGAGCGGCTGCTTCTGGGTGCCGCACTGGCGAATGATCCGGGCGGCGATGGGCTCGGGGGCGACCACGTCCATCTTCCCGCCGGCCAGCCGGTTGAAGAACGTGCGCGCCTCCAGCCGCCGCCGGCCGCCCTCCGACCCCTCGCCGGGCTTGACGTGGGTGACGGAAAGCGTGACCTCCTTGTCCACCCACCGGGCCGGCTCGACGAGGTAGTAGTCGCTCGTGAACAGCGGCGGTCCCTGCGCCCGGACCGGACCGCACGGGGCCACGAGCGCGAGCAACAACAGGGCGGCGGGAGCGACGCGGAAACGGGTGGCTGGCATGGTCCCCCCTGGCTTAACGCCCCGGCCCCCGGTCCGTCAACCCTCGCCGTATCCCCGCGCTGGCAATTCCGGGCCGCCGCGCGTTTAGTCTCCGCCCCGTGACACCCCCCCCGCTCATCCGCCTGCGCGACGTGACCCGCCAATACGGCGCCACCGCGCCCGAGCCGGGCAGCCTCGACGCCGGGGCGCCCGTCCGCGCGCTCGACGGCCTCTCGCTCGAGATCGCCGAGCGGGAGTTCGCCGCCGTCACCGGCCCCTCCGGCTGCGGCAAATCCACCCTGCTCCACCTCCTCGGCGGCCTGGACCGGCCCACCACCGGGGAGCTCTTCGTCGGCGACCTGGCCCTGCACTCCGCCAACGAGAAGGCCCTGACGCAATACCGGCGGCGGGACCTCGGGATCGTTTTCCAGTTCTTCAACCTCCTGCCGACGATGAACGTGCTGGAAAACGTCTCCCTCCCGCTGCTCCTGGCCGGCTTCCCCCCCGCCAAGTCCCGCCCGCGCGCGCTCGAGCTCCTCGACCTCGTGGGCATGACCCCGCGCGCCGGCCACTTCGTCCACCAGCTCTCCGGCGGCGAGATGCAGCGCACCGCCATCGCCCGCGCCCTGGTCCACCGCCCGCGCCTGCTCCTGGCCGACGAGCCAACGGGCAACCTCGACAGCCGCAACGCCGAGCGCGTGCTCGAAACCCTCGTCACCGTCGCCGCCGCCGGCCTGACAACGCTGGTGATCGTCACGCACGCCGAGGAGGTGGCCAGCGCCGCCAGCCGCCGGGTGCGGCTGAAGGATGGAAAGATGACGAAGCTCGAATGACGAACCGGAGCGCCGCGGAGATCGGCGACGCCAAACCCGCCGGAAGCCCCCGGTCCCCGGCGCGAAGCTCACCTCCGGCCCCCGCCATTAATTCGCTCGTCATTCCTTCGGATTTCAAACATTCTGGTTTCGTCATTCCTCCTCCCCTCCCACCGCCATGTCCGAAGCCGCCGACCTCGCCGAAGCCGCCGACGCCCTGCGGCCGACGCCGCTGTTCGCGGAGTTCACCCCGCTGGAGCTGAAGCTGTTCGTCGAGCTCTGCGACCCCCTGCGCTGCGTGGCGGGCACCCTCGTCGTGCGCCAGGACGAGGTTGGCGACTGCATGTTCCTCCTCCTCCGCGGGACCGCCCAGGTGCGTCACCGCCGGCGCGGCCAACGCTTCGAGCTGGCGCGGCTCAGTCAGGGGGACTTCTTCGGGGAGCTGGCCCTGGTGGACGCCGGGCCGCGCATCGCGGACGTGCTGGCGCGGGAGGAATGCTTCCTGTTGCGGGTCACACCCGCCAGCCTGCACGCGCTGACGGCCTTCCACCCGACCATCGCGTTGAAGCTCTTCGTGGGCATCGCCCGCCACGTCGTCGCCCGGGTGCGGCGGACCAACAGCCGCTACATTGACTCGATGATGCTCCTGGAGCGCAAACGCATCATCGGGGAAGGGTTTAACGATTAGGCGAACGGTTTGCCGGAGGCGGGACTCGAACCCGCACGGGGCTTGCGCCCCAAGGGATTTTAAGTCCCATGCGTCTGCCATTTCGCCACTCCGGCATTTAAACGTTTTCCTTTCGCTTCATTGAAGTTACAAAAGGTGACGAATTCCGCCTGTTGTGTTTGTGCTACGGTTTGTGCTACTGTCACGGCATGGAACGCGCCGCAACGGGGAACAACAGGAGCCAAAGCGAACACGCCGCGAAGTTCCAGCCCGTCCACGACAGCCGCAAGCGCAAGATTCCGGGGCTGTGGAAGCGGGGAACGCGCTTTTACCTTCAACTTCGCGTGGACCTAGGCAACGGGCGCACGGCCCCGCGCCGGCTGGCGCTGGACGCCCGCAACCTTGACGAAGCCAAGGGGGAGATGGACCGCAAGCGCACGGCACGGGCGGACGGCAAGCTGCCCACCCGCGGCCCCTGCCCCCGCTTTGACGAGTTCGCCGCGGAATACGTCGGGGGGACGGCCCTCGCCCAAAAGCGGGCGGCCACCCGGCAGAAGGAACGGCTCGCCCTCGCCCGCTGGACGGCATACCTCGGCGGCGTGCGCGTGGACAAGATTACCGCCCCGATGGTTCACGGCTACCGGGAGAAACGTTTGGCCGGCGGCGTGACACCCCGGACGGTTAACCTCGACACGGTGGCGCTTCGTAACCTGCTCAAATTTGCTCGGGAAAGAGGATTAATCGAACACCTCCCGGACGTGCGCCAGCTAAAGCAGAGACCCGCCCCCCGCCGGGCACTGCTCACCGGGGCGGAGATGGCTGCCCTGTTCGCCGCGGCCACGGCCGGCACGACGAAGAACGGCCCGCTGTTCCGCTGTTACCTCCGGTTCCTGGCGTTGACGGGAGCACGGGAAAAGGAAACGCTCGCCGTGCGCTGGACCGACGTGGACTTCACCCGCGAGACGGTCACGATTGGCAGCGGCGGGGCGTCCAAGAACCACAAGGCCCGCACGGTGGACTTCTCCCCCGAGCTTGACGCGCTGCTTCGGGAGATGGCCGCCAGCCGGCCGCCAGATAATTCCTGGCTGTTCCCTTCCCCCCAGCGGGGCCGCCGCGACACCGCCGCCAAGAGCCTGCGGGAGTCCCTGCGGCTGGTGCGCCAGCGGGCCGGGCTGCCGTCCGTCGGCTTTCACGACCTGCGGCACTTCTTCGCTTCGCAGTGCGTCATGGCGGGGCTGGACTTCATGACGATTGCCTCATGGTTGGGGCACTCGGACGGCGGGATTCTCGTGGGCAAGGTTTACGGCCACCTGGCGGACACGCACAAGAAAGCGGCGGCCCAAAAGCTGACCTTTTTTGCCTCGGACGCGAAGGCCGGTTGAGCGGCCTGCCCGCTTCCTACCTATGGTATCGTGAACGACGCGCGGACGATTATTCCCCTACCGCTAGTGGTAAGCCTCATTTTTGCCCCTTGCCTTCCCCTCCCCAGCGGTATTTGTGCGTAGCGTGCCTAACATAAACCACGCCACGCCAAGCAACGCCGACCCATCCAGCCTGTTTTCCTTCGATGAGTATCTGAGGGGCCGCGGGCTGACCCGAACCACCGGCTACCGTTACCGGAAGCAGGGTCTCCTAACGGTGGTCAATATCTTCGGCCGTCTCTACGTCACCCGAGACGAGATCGAAGCCTTCGAGCGAAAGGCCATCGCGGGCAACTTTGCCAAGGAGGCGAAAACCCCCTCCCGCCGGGAACTGGCCGTCGCCTAACACAACACCCCCGAAACCCGCCTTTGCTGGCCGGCCGGGGGTGCGTGGACTGCGGACCTTGGAGCCGCAATTATCCCCGTCCCGGCGCGTTCGGCAAGGGCAACCGCCTTTGACCTGACATGAAAATTACTACTCAATCCCGACCGGCTGCCCTCGCCCGGCCGGACCGCCTCCCGCCGCGCCGTTCTAGCCCCGCCGCCACCTTGGCGCCCCGGTTGGGCCGCGTCTCGCACATTACCCCCATCTTGGCCGGCGTCCTGGCTGACCTCACCACGGGAGGGGGAATCCGCTGATGAGCGCGCCCCACCCTCACCACGGCGAATTCTTCGCCCCCGCTGACCTGCCCCGCGAACACCGGGCAGAAGAGAACGTTCTTGCCTGCCTGCTTTCCTTCGGGCCGGCCGCGGCCCCCTTGGACGACCTTGCCCGCCTGTCTGCGGCGCTGTTCGCCGACTGGACGCACAAGACCATCTTTTCCATGCTTGGGGACCTCCACGCGCGCGGGGAGCCGTGCACGGCCGAAGACGTGGCCGCCGCGTTACGCCAGGCCAAGCGGACGCCGGACGCCGTGCGGGCGTTTGAACTGGCGACCACGTCCGGCACGCTGCCCCCTTCTTCTCTCTCGGGCGAGGTGGACAAGCTGGCCGAAGCGGCCGGCCGCCGGGAAACGCTCGCCGTGGCCGAACGCCTCCGTTCTGCCAGCCTGAACGGAGCCGCCGTAGCCGACATCTTGGCCGGTGCCCGCGCGGAACTGACAGCCATTGAGGACGCGGGCGCCGGGCCGGCGGACCTCTTCGGCGGCGGGTTGCTCTCCGCCGCCGCCCTGGGGAGGCTGACCATCCCGACCCGACGGGCGCTCTTGGGGCAGTGGTTCTGCGAGGGCGACCTGGGGTTTCTCTTTGCCCAACGTGGCGTGGGTAAAACCTGGCTTTCCCTCTTGTTCGCCCGCGGCGTGGCCGGGGGCGCCCCCGCCGGGCCGTGGAAGCCGGGGGAAGGCGGCTCCTCCCCCGTGCTCTACGTGGACGGGGAGATGCCCTTGGAATTACTCCAAGCTCGTCAACGCGGGTTGGGCCTCGAGGGCGAAGGCGTCACGTTCCTCAACCACGAACAGCTTTTCAACGTCACGGGCCGGCTCCTGAACCTTTCCGACCCGGTGGCGCAACGGACCCTCACGTCCCTCTGCCTTGAACGGGGCGTGAAGCTGCTCGTGCTCGACAACCTTTCCTGCCTGTTCCGGGGCATCTCCGAAAACGACGCCGACGCCTGGGAAACGGTCCTGCCGTGGTTGCTCGAATTACGGCGCCGGAAAATCGCCGTGCTCATCGTCGCCCACGCGGGCCGCAACAACGCCATGCGGGGCACGTCGCGCCGGGAGGATGCCGCCGCGTGGATCGTGCGCCTTGACGATGCTACCGACGGGGCGGGGCCAAAGAACGGGGCCAAGTTCGTTTCCTCCTTCTCCAAGCCAAGCCGCAACACCCCGGAAAACATCCCGCCCCTGGAATGGACGGTGACAACGGACGCGGCCACGGGGCGTTCAACCGTGGCCTACAAGGAAGCCGAGGGGCAGGAGGCGGTGCTTAACTGGGTTCGCAACGGGCTGGTGTTCTGCCGTGAGATCGCGGACGAAATGGGGGTAAGTCCCGGCACGGTGTCGAAGATGGCCCAACGGCTGATTGAAGCCGGCAAGCTCACAAAGGGGGCGAATCGCAACTACGTCATCCCGCTCTTGGGTGACGAGGCGGAGGGGGCCGCCGGCGATGAATAATACCCGTCACGGGGGCACGGAAACGAAGGAAACGAGGGGGGTGCGCGAACACCCCTTCGTTTCCAAAGTTCAGGAAGTCCCGTTTCCGGCCGTTTCCACTTCGTTTCCAAGTTTCACGAGGCTCGTTTCCGGCCGTTTCCACTTCGTTTCCAAAGCCCATGCCACGAATGGGGCTTCGTTTCCCGTTTCCACGCCTAGGGACGGGAAACGGGAAACGAAGGGTTTGCGTGGCCAGAAAAGGAGGCGTCGCCCGTGACGGCTCCCGACACCCTACCGGCGTTGAAAAGCTTGGGCGACCTCGCCGCCGTGCGCCCCGTCATCATCATAGACACCCGGGAGCAAACCCCCCTGCCCTTCGCCCACCTGCCCACCGTGGCCGGCACCCTGACCAGCGGGGACTACTCCGCCCTGGGGCTGGAAACGGTTTTCGCAACCGAGCGAAAATCACTGGACGACTTGGCCCATTCTCTCACGTCCGAGCGGCCCCGCTTCATGCGCGAACTGGAAAGGTTGCGCGGCTTCCCCTTCGCCCGGCTGCTCGTCATCGGCAGCCCCGAGCAGATAAAGGCCCACGCTTACCGCAGCAAGGTCGCGCCCACGGCCGTTCTCCACAGCCTGTTCAGCATTGAGGCGAGCTTCATCCCCGTCGTCTTCGCCCCCACGCCCGAGGCTGGCGGCCGGTTGATTGAACGCTGGGCCTACTGGCAGGCACGGGCCGCCGTGGAAGCCGCCAACGACCTGTTACGGGCGCACCGTCGCCACACGCGCGCCGCCCCCACGGCCCCGCCCTGCCCTCCGGCGCCTCCGGCCGGGTCCACGCCCCTCCCGCGCCGCCAACGCCCGCTGGCGAGCCGCTAGAACGCCGCCATGTCCCTTCCCGCCAACCAACCGCCCGACCCTGTGGACGACGCGCCCGGCTGGACCCTCTCCGCCGCCGCCTTCCGCTTGGCCCCGCTCACCCGCTGGCCCTCCCCCGCCCAACGCGCCGCGGTGGCCGCCCGCCCTCGCTTCTACCGGCTCCCCTGGCTTGTCCCGGCCGCCGACAACGCCCACGACCCCGACCCGCTCCTCTTCTGAAACCTCTCCTCGATGAAAACGAAAATCGCTCCCCTGGTTTGCTCTACAGCCGAAACCACCCCCACCCCCCGTGACCACATCAATCCGACGCCCGTGGGGGACGCCGAACCCGCCCCAACCCCCGCACTACCCTGGCAGCGGCAACCGGGCGAGCCGGCGCGCTGGTTTGGCCGCTTCGAGGTTTACCGGCGCCGCGGCTGCGGGCGTTCCCTGGACTGGGCCTGGCGGACGTGGATCAGCGAGGCGAAGCGCAAAACGAACAAAAACGGGCGCGCCCCGGACTCCTGGCACCATGCGGCCAAACGCTGGGCCTGGCCGGAGCGGGCGCTGGCCTGGGACGTGGACCAGGCCGAGGGGATCGGCGAGCAGGTGCTTGGCGAGCGTGTGCGTCGGCTCAGGGATGCCGTGACCGCCCGCCGGCAGCGTGGGGAGATCATCGTGAGCCTGGAAGACTCCTTCCGGGGCTACGTTAACGACGTGGTCATCCCCCTGAGCGGCAAGAGCAGTTATCGGCCCTTCCTGGAGGAGTGCAAAAAAGAGATGGAAGACCACTTCCGCTTTGTCGAACGCCTGTCCGCTTTGAGCCGCGGGGAATACGCGGCGGAGGAGAAGCTTTTGGCGGAGGTGGCCAGCCGGCAGCAGGTGCGCGCGGAGGAGCGGGAAGGCGGGCACCCGGATTCGTCTTCGGGCCGGCTTAAACTTGTGGAGACGCAAGCGGGCCGCCACGGGGGCAGCCCGTTTCTACAAGGGTTCGCCGCGGTGGGTCTGGCGATGGGCTTGGCCAACCTGCCGGGGAAAGCCTAAAAACACGGGGGCGGGCCGGCTGGAACCGCCCTGGAAAGCGGTTCGCCTACTGCTAGATAAGCCTCTTCTCCCGCGTGACAATATTTGCTTTGGAAGAAGACCCACTCACATTCGTTCCATGACCACGAAGAAGCCGCCAGGGTGCGGCCCTGCATTGGCCGTTTTGATTCTTTTCAGCCTCATGGGCGTGAGCGGTTTCCTCTACTTCAAGTTCACTTCGATCATGTTAGAGGGAATTGACGTAGTTGGTCTCGTTGTCAAAACTGTCATCATCGCATTTTTCGTGATTCTCGGTTTATCCCTTTTCGCGAAAAACAGAGACCGCTGACCCGTTCAGTAGGCGCGTAGCCTACACCTATCGCTCCGCTTGCATCCGTCGGACCTCCCCAACATGAACTACTCCCTCCAAGAACTTTGGGCGAATCACCTCCAACACTTGCCGCAGATGCGGCCCGCGGAGTCCACGCTACTGCTGGACGGCCAGCCCGTCGCCACTGGCGTAGCATCGTTTGATATAGCTTCTCTAGAAGGGGTGTTTTCACCCAGAAGCTGCGACGGTTTGCGGATACCTCCATATCAGCGAGCCACCCTGAAAGAGTCGGATAATGGGCAGCTATGGCTTCTTGAAAATTTACGACTCTCAGATGAGACGCCCCCAAGGCACTACTGCTTCCGGGTGCGGGAGCCACTGAACCCCCCTTGGCCGCCGGAGGGCTAACCACGGCGCTGCGGCGAACGCTTCTAGCCGTTTACGAGGGCGAGGAAAAGAAAAGCAAAGCCCCAACGCGCGAGGGAAAACCGGACTGGCCCTGCTTCCCCCGCTGGCACCGGGATTGCTTCCAGGGCGGGGCATGATCATTCTTTTTGTTTGGGGTCTGTCAGGCTTCATCGGCTACCGGCTCGGGGTCTGGAAGGGGCGGCCGGGGCTGGGCCTCGTCATGGGACTTTTAGGGCCGATTGGCTGGGTCGTCATGCTGGTGGTCCCGGATGATTCCGACCTGAATTGCCAGGAGTGCCGCGGCCGGGTGAACGAGGGCGCCTCGCGCTGTTGCCATTGCGGGAGCGCACTGCTCCTGACGCACGAACAACGGGTCGCCGACGCAGCCTCCCGGTTGATTCCTGCCGGACCCGCTCGACTTCAGTAGCCCACGTTTGCACCTGTTGATTGGCACCGGGATTGCTTCCCCCCAAAGCATGGAAATTCTGGTTTTATTGTTCGCGGGCGGGTGGGCGCTCCTGGCCGTGGTCGGGTATGCCATCGGGCAGCCAAAAAACCAGGGGGCGGCGGGCGCGCTGGCCGGCCTGTTCCTGGGGCCGCTGGGATGGCTGCTGGCCTTCATGCTGCCCGACCAAAACCCCAAGTGCCCGGCGTGCTTCACCCGGATCAACCCGAGTGCCCACACCTGCTGGCGTTGTGGATTGAACTTTGAGGCAAACCGCCAAGCGTGGACCGCCCACCACGCACAGGCTAACGCCGTGCGAACCCCGCCGCCCCTGCCGCGGGGTCTCACGCCCCTGACCCCGCACGCCCCTACGGCCATCTTACCCATCAAGTAACGCGATGGGGTTCCCGCGCGCTGTCACGGCCAGGGAATAAGGGCGGTGCGGGAGCGGGGGTTTAGATGCCCACCGGGGCAAGCTGGCGGCCGAGGGGTTTTTGTTGCGCCCACCAGACCAGACGGTCCAGGAAGTCCGGGTTGTCCGCGGCGGCCCGCAACCCCTCGTGGACGGCGGCGGCGGCGAGCATGGCGGGGGTCGCGCCGGTGCGGCGGCGGGCGCACTCAAGGAGGTGAGCCATCGGGGAGCCGGCGAGGATGCGAAGGTGGACGGCGGGGGCGATAGGGCGCGCCGGGGTGATGTTGGGGGTGGGTTCGGGAGTTTCTAGCACGAGCGTAGGGTAAGCGTATTTCATGCCACGTAAAATGCTCGTGGTTGCTGTATTACGGCAACAGTTAACCCTTAGTTATCACGGCAGGAGGCAAGCGCGTAGGGTGACGTCGGCGGGGTGCTCGACGAGCTAACCAGAGTTGTGCCCGTTGTGCCCGTGGCGCTCCCGGCCCTTGTCGGCGGCGGCTTCAAGCGCCCGGATGCGCTCTAGCAGCCCCTCGCAAACCTGCATGGTAAGCTGACTCGCCACGGCCAGAGAGGCGG
>CAXTFX010000120.1:0-10536 GCA_964243185.1 uncultured Chthoniobacterales bacterium | reverse complement strand
GCGCGGCGCTTCTCCAGCAGCGCCTCGCGGGCCAGGTCCTCGCGGCCCTTGGTGATGGCGAGCTGGGCCTTGGCGGTCCAGCCGGTGGCGCGGGCCTGGGCGTCGGCGAGGTTGCGGCCGACCTTTTTACGGGCGGCGATGGCCCCGGCGCAGGAGGCTTTGATCTCGATCAGGGTGTCCTCCATCTCCTGGATCATCAGGCGGACGAGCTTTTCGGGGTCCTCGGCGCCGTCGAGCATGGAGTTGAGGTTGGAGGAGATGATGTCGCGGAAGCGGGAGAAGATGCTCATCGGATTTTGGATTTCGGATTTTGGATTTTGGATCGGCGGATCAGAAACCGGCGATGCTGCGGATGACCTCGTAGATCGGCCAGGCGGCGCCGGTCAGGGCGAGCAGGGCGAAGACCACGGTTTCGGGGCGGCTGCCGATGGCCGTCTCACGCTCCAGGCGGGCGAAGAGGCCCGTGGCGGGAGCGGCGGCGGGCTGCTGCCGCACCGTCCGCGCGCGGCGGGTCGCCGGCCGGGTGTCGGCCGGGGCGAGCAGGAAGGGATTGTGGGCGGTCAGGGTGGCGGATTTCATGGGCGGCGTTGGTTGGCTTGTAGGTTGGTCCTACTTGGCGGAATGCCTTGCGGACGAAGAATTCTTTAGCAACGGCGGTGCCACGGACGGAAGCGCATGCATAGCCTGTTCTCCGTTAGGTAGATAAATTTGAAGATCGTCTGGAATCCGACTGTTGGATCGGAGGGTTCTGGCAAAGTTCGCCGGGTGTTGGTAAAATCCGCCATGCCTGACTTCCGCACTTCGGTCCCCGCTGCCACGACCGCTTCCGACGCCCTCGGGAAAGCGGATTGCTTCCTGGATTTCCAGGCGCAACTGGCCCGCGTGGCGCGGGTGTCCCGGCCCGTCCTGCTGGTCGGCGAGCGGGGGACGGGCAAGGAGCTGGCGGCGGCACGGGTTCACTTCCTGTCGCCGCGCTGGGGCGGACCCCTGGTCAAGCTCAACTGCGCGGCGTTGCCGGAAAACCTGTTGGAGAGCGAGCTGTTCGGCCACGAGGCGGGTGCCTTCACCGGCGCGGCCCGGCGGCGGGCGGGGCGATTCGAGATGGCCTCGGGCGGGACGTTGTTCCTGGACGAGCTCGGGCAGATGCCGATGAACGTGCAGGAGAAGATCCTGCGCGTGATCGAATACGGCGTGTTCGAGCGCGTCGGCGGGTCGGAGGCCGTGGAAACGGACGTGCGCGTCGTCGGCGCGACGAACGCGGACCTGCCGGCGCTGGCGGCGGCGGGCAAGTTCCGGGCGGACCTGCTGGACCGGCTGTCGTTCGAGGTGTTGCACGTCCCGAGCCTGCGGGAGCGCGGCGCGGGGGACGTGGAGTTGCTCTCCCGGCACTTCGCCGCGCGGATGGCGGCGGAACTGGGCCGCCCGGAGGCGCCGGAGTTCTCCCCGGCGGCGTGGGCGGCGCTGCGGGAATTCCCCTGGCCGGGAAACGTGCGGGAGCTGAAGAACGTCGTCGAGCGGGCGGTTTGCCGGGCCGAGGGGGGGAGGCTGGTGAGGGAAGTGGTTTTCGACCCGTTCCTAAAACCTGGCGCCAAGCCCCCGCCGGTCCCGGTCGCCGCGAACGGGAACCGGCCGACCGGTGCGGCGCCAAACCGACCGGAGAGGTTCCTCGACGCCGTGGCCGAGTTCGAGAGCGGAATGCTGCGCGAAGCTCTCGTCCAGGCGCGTCACCGCCAGCGGGAAGCGGCGGAGGCGCTGGGGTTGAGTTACGACCAGTTCCGCGGGCTTTACCGGAAGTATGCGAGGCGGTTGGAAATTGCCTGACGAGCAGGGATTTAGAGTAGTCTTAGCGGTAGGTCGTGCCAGGGGTCGCGCGGATCTGGTCCCGGCATCGCGAGCCGGCGGGAGTGCCGGGTTGGGCGGGTGCATAGTCCAGGTGACGGGTTGGCGTCAGGGTGCGGGGAACGACGGGGAACGCCGGTCATCGCCCGCCCGCAACGGGTCCCGCGATCGCGCGCACGTCACGGAAGTGTTGCAATCGGTGGCTTGAGAGGGACCGCGCCAAGCCGAAAAATTGAACTCTCACGCAGAGCTCCAGGTTCCGCCCGACAAGACGAGTTCCACCTCGAACGGAGCCGGGGTTTAACGGCGAAAACACACCCATGTCCTCATCCCCACCCTCCCTCCCGTCGCGGGCGTCACAAGCCTGCATCCCCAAGACGTTGTTACCCCGCCGGAGCGCCGCTCGCCGCCGGTTCGGGCGGGCCGGGCTGCTCGCCGGCGTGGCGGCCACGCTGACGCTCGCCACCGCCGGGGCGCAGGACGGGCCGAACCCGCTGCCGACCGGCAAGAGCCTCAGCTTATCGCCCACGACCACCCCGCGCCAAGGGGTCGGCAGCTTGCCGATGCACCTGATCCCGACCGCGGACGGCCGGTTCGCCGTCTCCACCGACATGGGCTTCCGCCAGTCGCTCTGGGTCACCCGCGTGAGCGACGGCGTGGGCGTCGCCGACGTGGAGTTTTCCAACGCCACGCCAAACGCTGACACCAACGGCCTCTACTACGGCTTGGCCGTCCGGCCCGACGGCACCGTCTTCGCCGCCCAGGGCGCCAACGACTCCATCGCCGTCCTCTCCCTGAACACCGAGACGGGCGAGATGACGACGGTCAAGTCCACCATCAAGACGAAAAAGGGCGATTTCCCCGCCGGCCTGGCCCTGGACGACCGCGGCTTCCTCTACGTCGCCAATAACGATCCGAGCACCTTCGCCACGCCCTCCAGCTTCGCCGTTTACGACACGGCCGCCGGGGCGGAGGTCGGCCGCTACACCTTCACCGGCACGCCGAACTTCCCCCTCGCCGTGGCCGCCCTGCGCGACGGCAGCAAGGTTTACGTCACCAGCCAGCGCGACGGGGTGGTCTATGTCTTCAACACCCGCGACCCCAAGAACCCGACCCTCGCCGCCACGGTGCCGACGGGCTCGCACCCGATCGGCCTGCTGTTGAACAAGCAACAGGACCGGCTCTTCGTCGCCAACGCCCAGAGCGACACCGTTTCCATCCTCGACACCGGCAGGGACACCGTCCTGAACAACGTCCTGGTGCGGCCCGCGCGCCCAAAGAAGCAGGTCGGCGCCACCCCGACGGGTCTGGCCCTCTCGCCGGACGAGAGCACCCTCTACGTCACCCTGGGCGATTTCAACGCCGTGGCCGTCGTCAGCCTCGCCGACGCCGCCAACCCGACGGTGCGCGGCTACCTGCCCGCCGGCTGGTATCCCACCGGCGTGGTGGTCTCGCCCGACGGCAAACGACTCCTCGTCACCGACGCCAAGGGCCTGCAAACCCGTTACCCGAACCCCGGCTACCTCCTGGTCAACTACAACGACTCGCCCGCCTACGACCTCAACCTGATCGAGGGCGAGGTGAACACCCTCCCCGTGCCCGCCGACGACGCGGCCCTCCAGGGCACCACCGCGCAGGTCCTGGCCAACAACGCCGTCCGCCCGGGCAGCCAGAACTTCGACCGGATCGGGCTGAAGGCCGGCGGCATCGAGCACGTCATCTACATCGTCAAGGAGAACCGCACCTACGACCAGGTGCTCGGCGACCTCGGCAAGGGCAACGGCGAGGCGTCCCTGGCCATCTTCGGCCGGGAGGTCACGCCCAACCAGCACGCCCTGGCCAAGCGCTTCGTGCTCCTGGACAACTTCTACGTCTGCGCGGAGGCCAGCGGCGACGGCTGGCCGTGGAGCACGCAGGGGCTGGCCAACGAATACGTCATCAAGAACCTGCCCTACAACTACTCCGGCCGCGGCCGGCAGTATGACTTCGAGGGGCAGAACAACGGCTACCTCGTCGGCGGCTTCCCCGCCACGGACCCGGACGGCAAGCCGCTCTCGGCCGTGTTCCCCCAGGGCGCCCCGGCGATTCCCGACGTGAGCGAGGGTCCCGGCGGCCACATCTGGGACGCCGCGCGCAAAGCCGGCCTTTCCTACCGCAACTACGGGTTCTTCTACTCCTTCGGCGTCAGCCAGCGGGGCGCCGTCATCCTGCCGGACAACTACCCCGCCGCGGCCGGCCTGCTGCCCCCGGGGCACGACCTCGGCGGCGTCTCGGACATTGATTTCCGCCGTTACGACAACGACTTCCCGGACAGCGACGCCCCCTCGGTCCTCGGCTTCTCCTACGCGCTGAAGACCTACGGCAAGGACAACCTGCCCAGCCGCTTCGCGGAGTGGAACCGCGAGTTCCAGCTCATGCTCGCCCAGGACCCCGCCGGCGGCGCGGTGCCGGCGCTGATGACGGTGCGCTTCCACCACGACCACACCCAGGGCTTCAGCCCCGGCAAGTTCAGCCCGCGGGCGGAGGTGGCCGACAACGACTACGCCGTCGGCCAGCTCGTCGAGGCCGTTTCCCACAGCCCCATCTGGCCGCACACCGCCATCTTCATCGTGGAGGACGACGCCCAGGACGGCCCCGATCACGTGGACGCCCACCGCTCGCCCTGCTACGTCATCAGCCCCTACGTGAAACCGCGCTCGGTGGACCACACCTTCTACAACACCGACAGCGTGTTGCGCTCGATGGAGCTGCTCCTCGGCCTGCCCGCCCTGAGCCAGAACGACAAGGTCGCCCAGCCCATCGCCTTCGCGGACACCGCCGCCAACGACGCGCCCTTCACGGCCATCCTGCCGGACGCCGCCATCATCGGCGAGCAGAACCCGACCCTGGCCGAGATGACGAAGAACCATGACGCCCGGCTCCGGCTGGCCGAGGCGTCGCTGAAGATGGATTTCGAGCGGCCCGACAGCGCGCCCGCGCGCCAGCTCAACGAGATCCTCTGGCAGACTGTCCGCGGGGTGGACTCCCCGATGCCGGCCCCGCGCCACACCATCGTCGCCAGCCGCCAGCCGCTCACGCTCACCCCGCCCGCGGAGGCCGACGCGCCCGGGGCGGACGATGACGACGGCTAACCCTTTCCGGCGCTCGCCGGACCGACTGCCCCGCCCCCGCTGCCCGTAAGCACCTGCTTCCGGGTCCGGGTCCGGGTGCGGTCGGCTGGGTCCCGCGGTTGTTCCCGGGGGCGCACGAGCCTTTCCACCGCTTCGCGATGGTCCCTCCGCGCCCCCTCCCGACCCGGGTGAAGACTTGGCTGACGCTGCCATTCTCGCCCCGGGCAGACCCGTCACCGGCAGCCCGCGGCGACCTGCCGGGTCCGGGTTCCCCGGGGTCGCGGGGTTGGTGGCGGGGCCTACGCCCCCGGTCCACGCTGAAGTTCTCCGGCGCCACGCTCGTCTGCCAGGGTCTCCACCTCGCCGGGCTGATGTTTGCCGCCGGCCGCGTGGAGGCCGCGCAGTTCGGCGTGGCGGCCTTCGGGTTGATGCTCGTGGGCCTGTGCAACGCCCTGCGCAACGTCGGGCAGGACCCGGCGCTCAACAGCCTGCCGCGGCTGGAGCCGGCCCACGTCCGCTGCCATTTCCTGCTGACCGTCGGGCTGGGCGCGTTCGCCGCGGCGACGTTGACCGCCGTGGTCTGGGGCGGGAGCTGGTTCCGGGACCTGCGGCCCTCGTGCGTCTGGCTGGCGGGGCTGGTGTTCACGGAGGCCGTTTGCCACACGCCGCAGATCGTCACCCAGCGCGGGTTCAAGTTCGGGCGGATGGCGGTCGTGGAGATCACCGCGGCGAGCGTCTGGCTCGCCCTGACCGTGGCCGCCGCGCTCGGGCCGCGCACTGCCGACGCGCTCCTCGCCGCCGCGTGCCTGGAATACGTCGTCCGCACGGTCGGGCTGCTCCTGATCGAGCCGGGCTGCCTGGGGCCGGCGGCGTGGACCGGGGCGACGTGGCGCTACTTCGGCCGCTACGCCCGGGTGCTGTTCGTCCAGGCGTGGGCGCTCCACCTCGCCGAGCACCTGGACCTGCTGCTGCTGCGCGGGCTGGGGACGGCGGCGGACGCGGGGCTCTACAAGGGCGTGCAACAGGCCATGCGCGTCCCGCAATCCTTGAGCTTCGAGCTGGTGAGCCGCGTGGCCAGCGCCTCCTACAGCGAGGACCAGGGCGCCACCCCACGCTTGCGCCGGACGGTGCGGGGGTTCGCGGGGTTCATGGCGGTCGGCCTGGGCGTCGGGCTGGGGATCGTCGCCGTGACGCTGCTCTGGCCGCGCGCCGCCAGGAGTTCGCCGGACGACCTGCGCGCCGGCATGACCCACCTCTGGTGGTGGGCGATCCCGGCCGGCCTCGCGCGGCCGTTCTACCGGAACTTCAACCTCGTTTTCCAGACGACCGGGCGACCCCACCAACTCCTTTGGTGCGTGTTGTTCAACGTGGCCGCCGTCGGGCTGTTGGGCTTCCTGGCGACCTCGCTCCACGGCGTGCGGGGGCTGTTCGTCGGCGTGGGCCTGGGCGGGATGGCGAGCGTCACCCTCCAGGCGTGGTGTTACGCCCGGGCGTTCCCGACGGACCCCGCCCCGCGCGTAACGCCGCCGGCGCGACGCGAGGAAGCGCCGCCAGCATTGGTTTATAAAACGGCATGAACGTCCAGGTCTTCGTCAGCGCTCTGCTGGGTTCCGGGGTCGAGTTCTTCGAGATCGTCGCCATCGCCTACGCCCTGGCCAGCGCCGGCCACGCCCGGGAAGCCTTGCGGGGGACGGTGTTGGGGCTGCTCATCGTCGCCGTCGCCGCCTTGGCGCTCGGCCCGCAGCTCCGCCTCGTGCCGCTGCGTCCCTTGCAGGTGGTCTCGGGGGTGATCCTGCTGTGGCTGGGGGCCAAGTGGACGCTCAAATCCGTGCGGCGTCTGGCGACGGGGGGCCGCGCCGGTTGGGTGCAGACCCCGTTGCGTGGCGAACAGGCGGCGGCGCTGGAGGCAGCGGGTCCCGACCCAGGGCGACGCTTTAACCATCTGAGCTTCCTGGCGATGCTCAAGAGCACGGCGCTGGAAACCTTCGAGGTCGCGCTGGTCGTGGTGATCCTGGGCCTGGGTTCCGGGGCGTGGACGGAGGCGCTGGCTGGGGCCGTCGCCGCGCTGGTGGCGGTCGTGGGGGTCGTCGTGGCCCTGCACGGCCGGCTCAAGCGGGTGCCGGAGGTGCGGATGAAGCTTGGCGCCGGCCTGTTGTTGCTGACCTTCGGCACGTTCTGGTTTGGCGAGGGGGTCGGCCTGCGCTGGCCCGGGCACGACCTGGCGCCCCTGGTCCTGCTCGCTGGGTATGCCGCGCTCGCGTTCGCGACCGTGCGCTGGCGGCGCGAGCGGGCGCCCCAGTCCCGCCCGGCGTGAGCCGAACCGTCCCTCTTTCCCCATTCACGAACCCTTATGCCCAGGTCCCGCCCCGGCCGCCTGCTTTTCCCCGCGTTCGCCGCCTGCCTGCTCCCGTCGGCCGCGACCCTCGCCCAGGCCCCGGACCCGGGGAACGGCGGCGAGGGTCCGCCGGCGCCGGACCGGATCATCATTTCCGGCGCCGCGGCCGTGGACGAGGAGAGCGCCGTGCGCAACGAGCGCGGCGCGGCGAACGTCGTGCGCGTCCGCTCGCGGGAGGAGATCACCCGCTACCCGGACACCGAGTTGGGCAGCGCCATCAAGCGGCTTCCCGGCGTCGGGCTGCAATACAACGCCGGCACCGGGCTTTACACCTCTGTCCGCGGGGTTGACCCGAACCTCGTCGGCGTCACCTTCGGCGGGGTCCGCATGGCGGCGACCGACCCGGTGGGCCGGCACCTCTCGCTCAACCAGATCACGCCCAACCTCGTCAGCCAGGTTGTCCTCACGCTGGCCAACACGCCCGACCAGGACGCCGAGGCCCTCGGCGGCACCATCGAGCTGACGCCCCGCAGCGCCTTTGACGTTTTCCCCCGGCCCACCCTGGAGGGCCACGTCGGCTCCGGGCTCCAACCGGAGCGGCCCAAATACCCGACCATTGACGGCGGGATCACCGTCGGCGCCACCTTCGGCTTCGGGCCGAACGGCAACCCGTTCGCCGCGCCGGCCCCGCGCCCGCTCACGCCCGACGGCAAGGCGGGGGGCAAGGACGCCCCCCCGGGCGCGGACGCCGGGAGCATCAACCCCGCGGACCGACCCTTCGGGCTGCTAGGCACCTACGACTACCACGGCTACCACTTCGCGGCGGAAACCCTCCTGGGGGTGTATGACAACACCTCCCCGGCGTCTTCCGCGAACAAGATCCTGCGGGAGCTGGACTTCTACGAGTCCACCTTCAACCGCCAACTCTTCGGCTACGGCGGCACCCTGGATTTCCGTCCCAACGACGCCCTGCGCCTGTTCGTCACCTACGCGGATTCCGGCTACCGCGAGGGGGCCATCCGCAACGGCCTCGTCGTCACCGGCCTGAACTCGGCCAACGACGGCGCGGGCAACCCCGTCCCCGACCCGCAGCACGCCGGCTACGACCTCGCCAGCAAGGCCACCCTGCAATCCAGCCTGCGCTACAAGGAGGACCAGCACTACGATAACCAGGTGCTCAGCGGCGGCGGCCGCTTCCACCGGGGGCCGCTGACGGTGGACTTCCGGGCGTCCTTCGCGCAGGCCGTCGGCTACGACCCGCTCGAAATCACGGCCAGCTTCAACACGCCGGCCGACGAGGTGGTCGCCTACAAGAACAACGGCACGGCCAACACGCCCTCGATCCTCTTCCCGGGCGCGCCGACCAACCCGAACCCGTTCGACCCGTCCCGCTACCGGTTCGGCACGTTCACCCTCGACCGCAACGGCGGCACCGACACGGAGTTCTCCGGCGCGGCGAGCGCCGCGCTGCGGCACGAGGTCTTCGGCTTCCCCGCCGCGGTGAAGTTCGGCGGCGGCGTGCGCGTCCGCTCCAAGACCCGCTACGACGTGCCGCAGACGTTCTCCGCCTACAACGGCGCGGCCCCGTTTACCTTGGCGGACGTGACCCGGGGCGTGTTCAAAACCCAATACGACGACCGCTACCCGCTCGGTTTCTCCCCCGACTACGGCCTGCTGACGCGCTTCTTCGCCCGCAACCGTGGGAACTTCGTCCAGAATCTCGCGGCTGACCGCGTGACCTCCCTGCAAGCCTACTTCGACGACACCGAGAACATTTACGCCGGCTTCGGCCAGTATGACATCACCCTGTTCAACCGGCTCAACCTGCTCGCCGGCGCCCGGGTCGAGGCGACCGACGCGCGCTACGGCGCCTACGCCAACGCCCCCGGCACCGACCCGCGCTCGCCGGACTCCTACCGTTTCACCAACCGTTCCAACGATTACCTCAAGGTTTTCCCCACGGTCCAGGCGCGCTACGATTTTACCAAGGACTTTCTGGCGCGGTTCTCGTATTCCACCGCCATCGGCCGGCCCACCTTCGGGCAGGTGACGGCCTCCACCATCGTCAACCAGGTCAGCCGCACCATCGTCACCGGCAACCCCGGCCTGGAGCCGACCACCGACCACAGCTTCGACCTGACCTTGGACTGGCAGCCGACGCCGGGCGGGCGCGTGTCGGTCGGCGGCTTCGACAAGGAGTTCAAGAACTACATCTTCCCGCGCACGGTCAACCAGACCATTGACGGGGTGAACTACCTCACCACCACCTTCCAGAACGCCGGGGACGCCTACGCCCGCGGCGTCGAGGTGGACGTGGAGCAGAAGTTCGTGTTCCTGCCCCGGCCCCTGCGCGGGTTCGGCGTCGAGGCCAACTACACCTACGTGGACAGCCAGGGCAACGCCCGGCCCGGCGACCGCGTCAAGCTGCCCTACACGGCGCCGAACCTCTACAACGCCGCCCTGTTCTACGAGGACTACGGCCTGCGCGTCGCCCTCGCCGCCTCCTACACCGACCGCAACCTCCAGGCCGTCGGCGCCTCCCGCGGCACGGACCGGTTCTTTGACGAACACCTCAACCTGGACCTCGCCGCCAGCTACCAGCACCGCAGCGGGATGGGCGCTTACTTCCACGCCAAGAACCTGACCGACGCGCCCCTGCGCGTCTTCGAGGGCCGCGCCGAGCGCCCGGTGCAACGGGAGTTCTACGGGGTGGCCTACGAGTTCGGCGTGCAGTTCAAGTTCTTCTGACCCTCGGACTGCCCCGGCCTTGGGTTGACGCAGCCTGTCTGGCTTGGACGCCACGGCCATGGTGTGACGAAAAGTTTGCAAGGCCGGGGTTGGCCTCCGGGCGGCGTTTGGTAACGGATGGTCCGGCCGTTTAGCACCTTGGCACCCAATCTCACACCCTCCCCATGCACCTCCTCGCCGCGGAAGCCGGTTCCGACATGTTCCTCACCCTGGCCATCGGCCTGGCCCTGGCCTTCGAGTTCGTCAACGGCTTTCACGACACGGCCAACGCCGTCGCCACGGTCATCTACACCCACACCCTCAAGCCCTGGATCGCGGTGGTCTGGTCGGGGATGTGGAACCTCATCGGCGTGCTGACCTCCTCCGGCGCCGTCGCCTACGGCATCATCGCGCTCTTGCCCGTGGAGCTGGTCATCAACGCCGGCAGCGGCGCGGGCTTCGCGATGGTTTTTGCCCTGCTGCTAGCCGCCATCATCTGGAGCGCCGGGACGTGGTATCTGGGGC
>CAXTFX010000119.1:0-10640 GCA_964243185.1 uncultured Chthoniobacterales bacterium | reverse complement strand
GGCCGGGTCGGAGTCAGGAATGGCGACTTTGCCTTTGTCCGCGTGTTCTTCCCCGGCATGGGCGGAAGCCATCGGCATGGCGACGGTGAGCGGGGCGAGGGCGGCGAAGGCCGCCAGCGCGAGGCGGGCGGCGATGAGTTGGGTGCGGGTGGTTTTCATGGTGAGTTTTTAGGGGTGCGGTGACGCCTGGATGGGTGGGCTGAACCAGCGGTGCGGCATCGGGGACACCGCTGGAAAATAGGGAGGAGGTTCGGGCTTCACCCCCCGACGAGACGGGGGAGGCTGGGAGGAATGGCCGTTGCTGCTAGCCGCGGGCTGGACGGCGGCGGGACTCAGCCGTGGGTAAGCCAACTCCGGGGCGATGACTGAAGTGGTGAACTCGTCGGCCTCGAATGGGTCCGTATCCGCCTGGGTCAGGTGGCGTTCGGCCGAGCGGCGGCCGAAGCGGAAGAACACGGCCGGGGTCACGGCCATGTCGAGCAGCGTGGAGGAGATCAGGCCGCCGAGGATGACCACCGCGACGGGGTAGAGGATTTCCTTGCCCGGCTGACCGGCGGCCATGACCAGGGGAACCAGCGCCAGCCCGGCGGTGAGCGCGGTCATCATCACGGGCACGAGGCGTTCCAGGGAGCCGCGGATGATCATGTGCTCGCTGAACGTTTCCCCCTCCTCCCGCATGAGGTGGAGGTAGTGGGACACCATCATGATGGTGTTGCGCGAGGCGATGCCCGAGAGCGTGATGAGGCCGACCAGCGTGGCGATGGACACCTCCCCGACCAGCAGCCAGGTGGCAAAGAGACCGCCGATGAACGCCAGCGGGATGTTGAGCAGGATTTGCAGGACGATCTCGACGCTGCGGAAGTGCGCGTAGAGCACCAGGAACATCCCGACCAGCGTGAACCCCGACAGCAGCAAGATGAGCCGGCTGGCCTCCTGCTGGCTCTGGAACTGGCCCTCGTAGGCGATGAAGTAGCCTTCCGGTAGGTGAACGTTGGCGTTCACCTTCTTTTGGATTTCCGCGACGGTCGAGCCGAGGTCGCGCCCGGAGACGTTGGCGGCGACGGCGATGCGGCGCTGGACGCTCTCGCGGTTGATGATGTTCGGGCCGCGGCCCTCCCGCACGTCGGCGAGTTGTCCGAGCGGCACCTTCCGACCGTTGGCCGCGTCCACCAGGGTATTCCGCATGGCCTCCACGGAGTCGCGCGCCCCCTCGGCGTAACGCACGACCACGTCGTAGGTGCGCTGGCCTTCGAGCACCTGGGCGACGACGCGGCCGTTGAAAGCCGTTTCCAGCAATTCGTTCAACTCACCCGGCTGGACCCCGGCGAGCCGGGCCTTGTCGCGGTCCACCTGGATGCGGACCTGGGGGATGAGCACCTGCTTCTCGGTTTGCAGGTCCACCACGCCAGCGATGGGGCGCATGGCGTTTTCCACGGCCGCGGCAGCATTGCGGAGGCCGTCCAGTTCGGGGCCGAACACCTTCACGGCGACCTGCGCGCGCACGCCGGAAAGGAGGTGGTCGAGCCGGTGGGAAATCGGCTGGCCGACGTTGAGCACGGTGCCGGGGATTTGTCCGAGCTTGGCGCGGATTTCCCCGAGGACTTCCGTGCGGAGACGCTTGGACCCCGGCTTGAAGTCCACGTCCATCTCGGTGGAGTGAACGCCCTCGGCGTGCTCGTCCAACTCCGCACGGCCCGTGCGCCGGCCCACGCTGGCGACCTCGGGCACGGAGAGAAGCAGGCGTTCGGCGATCTGGCCGACGCGGTTGCTCTGTTGCAGGGACGTGCCCGGGGCCGAAAGCAGATTGATGGTGGACGTGCCCTCGTTGAACTCCGGCAGGAACGTCTTGCCCATGCGCGGATACAGCGAGAACGCACCGACCACGAGCAAGCCGGCCACGGTCATCGCCACCCAAGGATGCCGCAGGGCCGGGCGCAGCAGAAAGCGTTCGTCGGCGCGCTTGAGCACGCGCACCAGCCATCCGTCGCGCTCCTCCGCCATCCGCTTCATGCGCGGCAGCAGGTAGGAGCACAGCGCCGGGGTGACGGTCAGCGACACCAGCAGCGAGGCGACGATGGCCGTGATGTAGGCCACCCCCAACGGGGCGAACAGCCGGCCCTCGATGCCGCCGAGGGCGAAGAGCGGGATGAACACCAGGACGACCAGGATCGTGGCATAGACGATGGAACTACGAACCTCGCTCGACGCCCGGTAGATGACTTTGAACGCCGCCTGGGGATGCGCCGCGTGCCGGTTCTCGCGCAACCGGCGGAACACGTTTTCCACGTCCACCACGGCGTCGTCCACCAGCTCGCCCACGGCCACGGCCAAGCCGCCGAGGGTCATGGTGTTGATGGAGATGTCCAGCGCCTTGAACACCAGCCCGGCCACCACGAACGACAGCGGGATGGCCGTCAGCGTGATGAAGGTCGTGCGGAAATTCAAGAGGAACAGGAACAGCACGATGGCCACCAGGATCGCCCCGTCGCGCAACGCCTCTTCCACGTTGCCCACTGCGGCTTCGATGAATGTCCCCTGCTTGAATAGCTCCGTGACCCGCACGTCCGCCGGCAGCCCGCGCTTGACCTCCGCCAACGCTTTCTCGACCTGCCGGGTCAGGGAAACGGTGTCCACGCCCGGCTGTTTCTGGACCGACACGATCACGGCCGGCTGACCGTTCACCCCGGCATCCCCACGCATGACCTGACGGCCAAACTGCACGTCGGCCACCTGGCGCAGGAGCACGGGCACGCCCTCGCGCTCGGTGACCACGGTGCCGCCGATGTCCTCCAGGGAGGTGGTGCGCCCGATGTTACGGACTAGCGCCTCCTGGTTCGGGCCTTCCAGGTAGCCGCCGGGGGTGTTCTCCTGGCTCTTCGCCGCCGCGTCCTGGACCTGTTTGAGGGTGACGCCGTGAGCCGCCAACGCGTCGGGTTTCGCAACGACCTGATACTGCTTCACGCCGCCGCCGATGGGGATGACCTGGGAGACGCCTGGAATGGTGAGCAGCCGCTGGCGCAAGGTCCAGTCCGCGATGGTCCGCAGGTCCATGGGCGCGGTCTTGCCGCCGTCGCTGGAAAGCCCGATGAGCATGATCTCGCCCATGATGGAGGAGATCGGCCCCATGACGGGGGTGACGCCCTTGGGCAGCTTCTCGGCGGCGAGTTGCAGGCGTTCCTGGACCAACTGGCGGTCACGGTAGATGTCCGTGCCCCAGGCGAACTCCACGAACACGATGGACAGGCCCACGCCCGAGTTGGAGCGCACCCGCTGCACGCCGGGTGCCCCGTTCATGGCCGTTTCCATCGGCAGCGTGACCAGGGTTTCGACCTCCTCGGGGGCCAGCCCGTTGGCCTCGGTGAGGATCGTCACCGTGGGCCGGTTCAGGTCCGGGAACACGTCCACCGGCAGCTTCAGCAAGGTGAACCCGCCGTAAACGAGCAGGAACGCCGCTGCCGCCAGCACGAAGAGCCGGTTGCGGAGCGAAAACTCGATGAGGCGGTTGAGCATGGCGAGGGCGAGGGCGGAAGGTGGACGCCAGAGGAAAGGATCAGCCGCGGCTGACTGGCTCCGGCTCACGGGCTGAGAGCGGTGTGGCGACGGCGGGAGCGGCAGCCGGGCGGGATGCACGGGCGCGCCGACGCACCAAGGCGGCGTTGGCCACGAGCGAGACGAGCAGGGCGCCTCCAAGGCCAAGGACCAGCGGGCCAGTCGTCGTGCCACGGATTCCAGCGGCGTGCCTGTGCGCGTCGTCATGGCCATCGGCCGCCTTACCCGTGCCTTTCGCCCCGTGTCCTTCCTTCGCATCGGCCGTCGCGGGCGCGGCGGAAGGCTGGGCCGGGCCGCCGCCCTTGACGTATTGGAGCTGGTAGTTGCCCTGGACGACCACCCGGTCTCCCGGCAACACGCCCTCGATTACCTCCACGAAACGGTCATCGGCGATGCCGGTGACCACCTCCCGGCGCTCGAAGCTGGTCGGCGGGGGAACAGAGGGGGTTTCGCGCGGATTTGTTCCACCCCCGGCGGGAGCGGGAGCGTTCGTTTCCACGAAGACGAAGCGGCTGCCGCCCTCTCCCGTGAGCACTGCGGCGAGCGGGACGGCCGTTACGCTGTCGGCGGACTCGGTGATGAAGGTGACTTCCGCCTGAAGGTTGGGCCGCAACTTCCCATCGGGGTTCGGCACGCGCGCCCAGACCTTCAGCGTGCGCGTCGCGGCGTCCAGGCTGGCGTCCAACCGCTCGACGGTGCCCTCCAGCGTTTCGCCGGGAAAGGCGGCGAGGCGCACGCGCGCCTTCTGGCCCGCGCGCACCTGTCCGACCTGTCCCTCGAACACCCGGGCCTCGGCATAAACTTCGCGCGGGTCGGCGATGGTCAGGATGCGGCTGTCCGGGTTGACGCTGCTGCCCAGGAACACGTCGCGGGACTGGATGACGCCATCCATCGGAGCCTCGTAGCGGACGCGCGGTGGCGGGTTGCCGACCTGGAAGCTCTCCACCTCTACGACGACCTGCCCCTTTTTCACGCTCTGGCCGGGTTCAAAGGGCAACGCGATGACGCGCCCCGCGATGCGGCTGCTCACGGCCGCCTGCCGGTTGGGGATCGCGTCAATCCGACCGAGCGAAAGGAACGTCTTGTCCAGCGTGCGGACCTCGGCCTCGACGCTCAACAGCCCGAGGTTCGCCCGCGCCTGCGCGCTGATGGAGATGGGACCACCCGCCGCCCCCGCCTTGTCCTCACCGGGGGCGTCGTCGTGGCCGGCGTGCGCGTGGAGCGAGGAGGCGGGGAGCGCGAGGAGGGCGGAGAAAACCGCGACGCGGACGACCCGGCGAAAATGGGAAGAAGGAGCACGTTTCATTTCACGGTCCTGGTCGTCGTTGACCGACGGGTGGTGGTGCGTTGCAAAAAATCGGTCTTCAGGTGCGGGCTGGAAGCCGTGGTCGTTTGCAGGTCCACCAAGGCCAGCACGCGGTCACGCCGCACGTCCACGCCCGCGTTGCGCAGCCCGAGGCTCTGGTTCTGGGAGGTGAGGATCAGGGAAAGGTCCACCTTGCCCTCGCCGTAGCCCTGCCGAAGCAACTCGGTGTTGCGGGCGGCCGGGGCGAGCAGGTTGGCCTGGAGGCCGGCCACGACCTTGCCCAGACGTGACGCGCGGTCCGCCGCCGTGGCGATCTCGGTGCGGATGGTTAACTCCAAGGCTTCGACTTGGGCGCGGGACTGCTGCGCGGCGGCCTGCTGCTCGCGCACCCGGCCCTGGTTGCGGTTGAACAGTGGCAGCGGGACGGCCACGCGCAGGCCGAGGTATTTGTCCGTGCTCAAGCCGACCGGTTCATCCACCGAGCGGTCGGCCTCGAAGGTGACGCCCACGGTCGGGTCGCCCCACGCCTCAGCGCGGGCGAGGCGGATTTCCCCCCGCGCGCGGTCCGCGGCGAGTTCCAAGCCCCGGCGGTCGGGCCGGCGGGCAAGCGCGCCCGCCGCCCCCGCACGCGTGGTTGCCTCCAGCCGGTCGGCGATGCCTCCCAGGGTGTCTTCCGTGCTCAACGGGTCGGAGGGCAACAACCCGAGGCGCTGGCGCAGGGCAAACAGGGTCATCTGCCGGTCCGCTTCGAGCAGCGCAATTTCCTGCCGCAGCCGTTGCTCCTCGATCCGGGCCACGTTCACATCCACCTCCGAGCCGAGGGCGGCCGCGACGCGCTGCTGGGCCACGGTGACAAACAGCCCGTTGAGACTGATCTGCTCGCGCCTGGCCGCGATGGCTTCCCCCGCCGCCACGGCCTGCACGTAGAGCCGCTCCACCTCCCCGATGAGAAGCCGCTCGCGGTTGCGGATCTCCGCGAGGGCCGCGGCCACGTCCACCAAGCCGACCTCCCGGGCGAAGCGCAGCCGGCCGGCGACGGGGAACGCCTGCTGGTAGCCCGCGGTGAAGATGCCCTGCCGCTCGTCGTTGAAGGGCTTGTCCGAGGAACCATTGACCTCCAACGTCGGGTTGGGCCACAGCCCCGCCTGGAGTAGTCGGCCGCGAGCCTTTGCCACGTCGAAGTAGGCGGCGCGCAGCTCCCGGTTGTTGGCTAACGCCTGGCTCACCGCCCCGTCCATCGTCAGGGCGCACGCGGGCCGGACGCCGAACCCGAGCACGGCGGGAACGATCAGGATGACAACGAGGAATCGAGCGTTCAAGATCGGCGAAGGGTTGGGTCGGCCCCCCAGGTGACGGCGCAACCTTGGCGGCCGGCTTACACCAGTCCCTCTCCGTTCAAACGAGACCGCCGGGCAAATCCCTCAGCGAATCTCCAAAAAAGCGGGTGGCCCCGTTAATCCCCATGCCCTCACCACGGTGGATGCCTCCACCTCGCTGGTTGCAAGAGTCAGACTACTCGTGCAGGTCGCCCGGCCGGGCGTCGCGCCCGAGGTTGTCACCGGGCCGGGTCGGGCGGGCAGCGGTCGGGGTAGCCGGCGGGGGCACGTCAAGGGTGTCACCCGTGCGGTGGTCCTTAATCTGGAAGCGCAGGAACTCGTGGATGGCCGCCAATGCCTCGGGGTTCTTGGTCAGGATGCGGACTTGTGCCCCTCTGGACGTGTTCTCGGCCGCGTAGGTGATCTCGGCCTTGAGACGCTGGAGGGTTTCCACCCCGGGCGGCACGGTGGCGTGAATGAACATGGGCAGGGAGAAATTCCCTTCCGTGAACATCCCGGCGATCATCGCCATGTGGCTGCGGATTGCCTCCCGGCTGGCGGCGTCTTCGGACCGGTTGGCTTCCACCTCGATGGAGCCGCCGTCGGCGAGGAGGTGAAAATGGTGGCCCGTCATGGAGTGGCTGAAGCCCATGCCGTGGTCGCCGCGCCGATCCACCTCGGCCGCCCGCTGCGGGTCCGCGTCGGCCGTCATGGCGGGGGAAGCCGCGGACGGCGGAGCAACGAGGGGTTGCTGTGCCGAAACCGGTGAGGCAACCGTGGTCAGGAACAAGGCGGGGACGAGAAGGAAATTAAATCTCATGGGGTGCGGCAAATTAGTTGTATAGTCGAACCATTGTGGTCCAGGTTATCCAAGTCAACTCCGATTAGTTGTATAATCGAACTATGATGGTCCAGGCTCCAGAAGTTAATGCCGCCGAGTTGGCACACGCCGTGGTTGCCCTGGTCCGGGCCTTTGGTCTGCACCGGCCGGAGGAAACCCCCTGCGGGCAGCCCATCGCGGTCGCCGAGGCCCACGCGCTCATGGACCTCGCCGACGCCGGGCCGCTGATCCAGGGGGAGCTGGCCAGCCGCCTGCGCCTGGAAAAGAGCACCGTGAGTCGGCTGGTGCGTCAAATGGAAGGCCGCGGCTGGCTGGAGCGCGGGGCCGCCGCACACGACGGACGGGCGGTTTCCCTGTGGTTGACCCCCGCGGGTGAGTCGGCCGCGGCGAGACTGGCTGCGGCGCGCGAGCGAAAGTTCGCCGGCATCCTCGAAGCCCTCTCCGCCGAGCAGCGCCCGACGGTCGTGACGGCCGTGGCCGCCTTGGCAAAGGCGGCTACGGGAGCTTGAATAGCACCCCCGAGGCAGCCTCGGCGTGGCTTTACCTCCGGGGCAATGTTCGCTTCGACGCGGGTTAATACTGGGTGCTCCATTGGCTAGGGCCAGATCGCCCTGAGCTTGGCAGCCAGCAGCTTGCGGGCGCGGTAAACCCGGGTTTCGACGGCCTTGGGGCTGGCCCCAAGCATCTCGCCGCTCTCGCGCTGCGAGTGTCCTTCGAGCACGGTCAGGATGAACGCTTCCTTCAGGTCGGCCGGCAGCTCCTGGATGGCCGCTTCCACCGCCAGCCGTTCCTCCTTGTCCACCAGCGTGCCAGCGGGGTCGAGGGTCGTGGCTGTCGCCTCCGTTCCCCCTTCATGACGGTCGGTTCTGGCACCATTCTCCACGAGCGTCACCGTTCGCTCGGCCACCCCTGCCGCCCGGCTGCGCGCGTGGTCACGCAACAGGTTCAGCGCGATGCGGTAGAGCCAGACGCTGAACTTCGCCCCGGGGCGGAACTGGCCGATCTTGAAGTAGGCTCGGACAAAGGTTTCCTGCGTGAAGTCGGCCGCGTCCTCCGCGTCGAGGACGCTGCGGTAACAGAAGCGGAAAATCCCGCCCTCGTGCCGCTGTATCAATTCGCCGAGGGCGCTCTCCTGCCCCGCCTGCAAGGCGCGCACGAGTTCCAGGTCGGGGTCGTCCACGGCCGCCATGCTTCCAGTCTTGGTGCCCCGCGGGCTTCAGGATTGCAGGGCCGCGGCGGTGGAACGCAGGAGCTTGTCGTATTGCTCCGGGGAAAGCGCCGGGCGCATCTCGAAGACGTGTTCCAGGGTGGCCTTTTGCAACTCGCCCTGGGCGCGATGGATCTTCTCGACGGCGGCGGTAACCCGCGGGGAGTAGCCCCGGTCCTCCACGATGGCTCGCGCCAATTCCATGTTCGCCGCGCGGATGGCCTCGGTGAGTTCGCGGCGGCGTTGCGCGTAACGCTCCTCCACGGCCGTCAGCGCTTGGTCCTGCGCGGCGGAGATGTTCAACTCCCGGTGGATCCACTCGTGGGCTTCGGCGGGCCGGGTGCCGATGATTCGTCCATGCAGCAGCCGGTTGGTGGCCAGACAGGATGCCACCGCGACCACGGCGACCGCAGCCAGCAAGAGGACCAAACGGAGGGCGTTGTTCATTCCGGGAAACCTACGGGGGCGATCAGCAGCGAGGAAGGCAGGGAGGGTGCCTCAGCGGAGAACACTCCGAGGTTCAACGCCTGGCGCGTTCCCGTCGCCCGAGCCTCGGCCATTCCCGTCCAACCCATGCCGACACCGATCAGCACCGCGCCGACGGCCCCGGCGAACGCCACGCGCGGTTCGCGCCAGAGCCGCAGCCAGCCCGCCACCCAATCACCACCGGAGTCCGGCCGCCCCGGGGCGTTTGCCTGACGGGCGCGAATCTCGCGCCACACCCGGCTCTCCAGGTTGCCGGGCACGGGCGGGACCGGCGCTTCCACCAAACGCCGGAGCAGATCGTCCAGGTGCCGGTCAGGCTTGGTTCCGGGAGGGGCGTCGTGGTTCATATCATTCCTTGAAACGAGCAAACGGGCGGAATCCCTCAAGCCTTTTTCGTGCCGGCGTCGAGCGGGGCCGCCCCGGAGCCGGTTCATCCAGAACAAGACCGGCGAGTTCAAGGGGGCTGGAAACGTTGTATTGGATGGCACCGTTCGGATGACCCAAACGTGTCAGTCAACCTGGTGCCAACGTGGGTCTTGGCCGAGGGGCTACTTCAGGTAGGTCTTGAGCACGGCGCTCAGGGAACGGGTTTGCGTCCGCGGTGCGCGGCGGCTATCTATTGCTCGCGTGAATCTGGTCAAACACATCGTGGCGCTGGTGCTGCTGACCCTTTGGGTGCCGCTGACCTCGCACGAGTTGCTGGAGCAAGCCGGGTTCATTCACCACTCCGGCCACGTCGCCGCGGTGGTGGCCGTGCCGGACTCCCATGACCACGGGGCGGACCCCGAGGGCGGGCACGACGCCGCCGACGGTCTCTGCCGGATTGATTGGGGCGGTTCACCCCTGAAGGTTCTTCCCACGGCCGTCCTGGTGCTCCCGCCCTGGATGACGGCTGGCTTGGACGTGCTCTGCCGGTTCACGGGGGCATCTTCGGAGGAAGCGACTCCACCGGATTGGAGTCTCACGCCGCCCCCGGCAGGGGCGATGAGTTGGCAGTTCAGTTTCCGCGCGGCGCTGCCTGCCCGCGCACCCTCCCCGGGCGTCCTCGCGTAGGGCCGCCCTTTCTTGCCCAATTCCGGGCAGGAAATCCCTACCACCCGTCCACGGTCGTGTTGGCGTCTCTCGCCACGACCGCGCCCTCCGGCCGTGTGCTCGCACGCGCCCCAATCCTGTCCCAACCCATTTTCTGCCCATGTCCGCACGATCTCTTTTCCCCCTGCTCCTCGCCGCCGGCCTCCTGGCCATGGCCGCGCCTGCACTCGCCGCCGGCCCATCGCCGGCAACCACCATCGCCCTCGATACGCTCGTGGCCGAAACCCTCGCCAAGAACCCTGAACTCAACTTTTACCAGGGCGAGATTGCCGCAGCGCGCGGCGGGCGCACCACGGCCGGGGTCCTGGGCAACCCGACCCTTTCCACCTCGCTGGCCGCCAAGCGCGTGCGCGACCCGGCGGGCGTCATCACGGCCGGGGTGGCGTATTCCGTTTCCCTCCAGCAAACCTTCGAGTATCCCGGCCGCCTCGCGTTGCGCCGGGCAATCGCCAACCGGCAGCTTGAGTTAGCCAACCTCGGTCTGGAGCAATTCCGCGCCACCCTGGCGGCGCGCGTCCGCACGCTCGGCTACGGGCTGGCCGTGGAGGAGGAAAAGGCGGCCGCGGCGGAGGGTGTCGCCGCGCGCTACGAGGCGCCGGGCGCGATCCCGCGGGGCTAACGCCGCTGCTCGAAGCCCGCATCATCGAGGCCGCCGCGCTCACGGCTCGCCGCCGCGCCACCGAAGCCGGCCGCGCCCGCCAGAGCGCCGGGGCGGAACTCAACCTCCTGCGCGGGGAGCCGCCCTCCGCCCCGCCGCCGCGCGTGCCCCGGCCGGAGTTGCGCCTGGGGCCGCTGCCGCCGCTGCCGACGCTCCTGGCCGGGGCGCGGGAACGTAACTTCGAG
>CAXTFX010000118.1:0-10661 GCA_964243185.1 uncultured Chthoniobacterales bacterium | reverse complement strand
CAACGAGCGCGCCACGGCCATCAATCCGGGCGAAGCGGTCGAGGAGATTTTGGGAAAGGGAAGCCACGGGGTGTTCGGTCAATGGCTCACGGCCGGGACCGGTGCCGCGCCGCTCCCGCCCGGACCGGCGCCCCCGGTCGCCGCCGCCGGCCGCCAGTCCCGGATCTGCCGCAGGGCGGCGATCTCGCCCCGGACCTGGGCCAGGAGGACGCGCCGGTGCATCCCGCGCCGCAGCAGGTTGCCGGCGAGGTATTTCATGACCGGCCAACGGAGCGAGCGCCGGTGGCGCGCCGCGGCGCCGTGGAGCAATTGCACCAGCAGCGCGCCGTGGGAGTTGCCCTGCACCAGCCGCACGAAATACTCCGGCTCCATCCGGGCCGCCGGGATGAGGTGCTCGACGACCAGTTCCGGGAAACGCCCCACGCCGAGGCCAGCCTCGAACGCGCTGTAGGAGAACACCTGATCGTCCCCCGAGACGTTGCGCCGCACGTTGTCACGTCCGAAGATTCCCAGCCGCGGGTCGTCCTCCAGCCGTTGCCGGACGCGCTCGGCCACGGTGCGCCGCAGGCACATCCCGGCGCCGTAGGGCACCGTCCAGTCGTGGGCGAAGCTGGACCACACGGGCCGCTGAAACTCGCACAGCGCGAGGTGGTGCCAATACCCGCGCAGCCACTTCGGGGGCGTCACCTCGAACCGCGGCTTGATCTGCCCGCCCCAAGTGCCCATCATCGGCCACCGGGCGGAGATGTCCTGTGCATGGACTAAATAGTCCGGGGCGAGCACGTTGTCATCATCCACGAAGATGAGAATCTCCCCGCGCGACTCCTCCATGCCCCGCACCCGGGCCGGCAGCGTCCCGCGCCGCTCCTCGCGCACGCACCGGCCGTGGGGATGCCAGGAAAGGTCAATGCGCCCGGCCACCGGCGAGTCCGAGCCGTTGTCCACGACGATCAGCTCCCACTCCGCCGCGGGGAGCGTCTGCGCCCGCAGGGCGTCCAGGACGAGTTGCAAATTGTCCAACCGCGGGTTGTAGGTCGGGATGAGGACGGAGACCGCCAACGGGGCGGCAACGTTTTCAGTGGCTTGGTTCATGAATTTTAGGGGTTAGGCGGCAGGCGCGCCGGACGCGGCCGGGGTCGGCAACGCCACCCCGGGCACCGGCTCGGGAAGAAGTTGTTTCCACAGTTGCCGCAGCCGCCGCTGGGCGCGGAAAACGAGTCCGGGCGGGCGCAGGACGGTGCGCCAATACCGGCGGTCGCGCGCGGCGTCCGCCCGGATCGCGGCCGGGTGGACGAGCGGGAACGCCAGCGGCCGGGAGCCCTGGACGAGGTGGCCGTGGGTGTCGGCCGTGGTGTGGGTCGCGTCCGCGCGAAAGCCCAGGTTACGCACCTGGCCCCAGCGCGGCACCACCGTCAACCCGCCGTGCTGCCAACAGGCGATGTGCCATTGGTAGTCCCAGGCGTCCAGCCCGCCCGCGAGGGTCAACTCGACGAGGTGCGTCATCTCCGCCGCCTCGCCCGGATGCGGGCAGGCCGCGCGCAGGCCGCCGGCGTCGCGTTTGAAGGTTTCCCAGCCCGGCAGGTGCTCGTCGTAGCGCGCCCACGCCCGCCGCCACGTCGCCCAGCCCCAGATGCGGGGATAGTTGGAGAAATAGTAACTCTCCGCCAGCGTCCCGTCGCCCTCCCGGCCGCCGTGCTCGCCGGCCACCAGCATCACGCGCGGCTCGTCGGCGTAACGCGCGAGCAGCTCCCGGCAGAACGGGAAAAACGTCGCCTCCGGCAAACAGTCGTCCTCCAGGATGACGCCCGCTTCCTCGCGCTCGAACAGCCAGTTGATGGCCGAAACCATGCGCCGCCGCGCGCCGAGGTTGGCCGGGGCATCGTCCCGGAACACCGCGCAGGGCCAGTCCACGCCCTCGTCCAGCGCGCGGCGCACCTCCGCGCACGCCGCCGCCTCCACCGGGCGGTCCGGGCGGGCGGCGTCCGTCGCCAGGTAGAGCCGGGCCGGGCGGACGCGCCGGAGCACGTCCAGCACGCGCCGGGTCAGGTCCGGGCGTCGGAAGGACACGAGCAGGACCGCGCCGTCGTGGCCGGCATCCAGGTGGGATGGGTCGGGGTGCAAGGGTAAAAAAGTTTTAGGACGCCGCCGCGGACGCCAGGTCTTCGCCGTCGGCCGGGCGGGCGCGCCAGCGGGTTTTCGCCAGGGAAAATTCACCCGCCATCCGGCGCCTCAATTCCGGGTCACGGAGCGAGCGCACCGCGAAGAACCCCAACGCCCGCGCCGCCCGCGCCGCCTCGGGTAAGTTCCCGTCCCGCAGCCCGCGCCGCAGCGCGCCCGCCAGCGGCCACGCGGAGAAGAACCACAGCCAACGGCAGGCCGCCGCGTAGCGCGCCGCCCGTTCTGTCGCCGGGGCGTGCGGCAGGTGGCGGCGGATGACACGCAGGGTTTCCCGGAACATCGGCAGCGCCTTTTTCGACATGCTCCCGGCGTGCATCCGGTAGCGCAGGGCCACGCGGTTTGATCCGAGCAGAGGCTGGCGTCGTGCCAGTTGCAGCCAAAGATCATAGTCCTCCACCCCGGGCACGGTGAGGCTAAAGCCGCCGATGGCCCGCACCGTGCTGGTGCGCAGGAGCGCCTGCCCCACGGAATGAACCGGGTTGCCCAGGAACAGCTCCTCGTGGGTGATCCGCCGGGGCAGCCCCGGCCCTTCCCCGAGCCGGCCGCCCCGCGCGTCCATCGTTTCGGCCGTGCCCGCGACGATTTCCGCCTCCGGGTGTTCGTCCAACTCGGCGACTTGCCAGGCGAGCTTGTCGGCCGGCCAGAGATCGTCGTCGTCCAGAAAGGCGACCAGCTCCCCCCGGGCCTGCGCGAGCCCGTGGTTGCGCGCGGCAGCCAGGCCGCGGTTGGGCTGTTCAAGGTAGCGGATCGCCCCGGCCTCGGCGAGGGGGGCCAGCGCGTCCTTGGTGTCGTCAGAACCGCCGTCGTTGACGATGATCAACTCGAAGTCCCGGAACGTCTGCGCCCGCACGCTCGCCACCGTTTCCAGCAGCGTCGCCCGCCGGTTGAAGGTCGGCACGATGACGCTGACCCGCGGGCGAACCCCTTCGGGGGCAGGGGAAACATTTTGCCCCCGCGCTTCCGCCAGGATGTCCCGCAGGCCCGCGCCGCTGCTCTCCCAGTTCAGCCGCTCCCGGGAAACCCGCAGCGCACCGGCGGAAAGCTGCCGGTAACGCACCGGGTCCGACACCGTCGCAAGGATGTAGTCCACGTAAGCCGCGGTGGGCGTGCCCGGCGCGAACCGCTGGCCGCTGACGCCGTTTTCCACCAGCGATGGAATCCCACCCGTGTCCGGGGCCAGGGATGGCAATCCGAAAGCCGCCGCCTCGCCGAAGACGATGGCGGAGGCCTCCGCGCGCGAGGGCATGAAGTAGAAAAGCGCCTCGCGGTAAAGTGCCCGCAACCGCGCGCGGCCCTCCGGCGTGCGCTTGGAGATGAATCCCTCCAGCCGGACGAACTCCGGCAAGGGCCCGCTCTCCCGCGGCGGCGTGCAGCCGGCGACGACCATTTCGGCCGGGAACCCGCGTCGGTTCAGCTCGCGGACGACCGCCAGGACGATGTCGCCACCCTTGCGCGCCCATTCCACGGCGACGAACAGGAAGCGCCACGGCCGGCCCAAACGCACCACCGCCAGGGCGTCCAAATCCGCTTCCGCCACGTCGCCGTGCAGGTTCGCGCCGAAGGGCAGCACGCGCACGCGGGCAGGGTCCGCCCCGTGCCGCGCCACGGCCTCGTCCGCCGCCCATTGGGAGGAGAAAACCGAGCGTGCGCACCGGCCGAACGCGCGGGTATCCGCCGCCTTACCCTCCCGTAAAGAGCGCCCGCCGAGGTGACTATACCAGGGATAGTAATCCACCAGCGCGTCAAAGGGCGCGTCCGTCCAGACCACCACGGGTTTGTCGGTGCTCAGGAACGCGACGGGCTCGGTGCCAGGGCTGAGGACCACGTCGCAATCCACCTCGGACAACCGACGGCCCGCCTCCCGGCCCAGGGCCCGGAGTCGGCCGAGGTCGCGCGTCCAGAGGTGGCGGCGAGCGCCGGGGAGCGCGCGGTGAAGGGCCGTGCGCGCCTTCGCCAGCCCGGTGCGCAGAGGGGCGCGTAACGGCCCGACGGGCACGACCTCCACGCCCGGCTGCCGGCGCAGGGCGTCGAGGATCCCGTGGTTCGTGCCGGACCAGGCGTGGACGTCCGCCGGGTCAGCGATGGTTAGGTAAGCGACGCGCATGGGCAAAGGCGTTTGAAGAATCTCAGGCGAACGGCGGCCACGGCAGTTGTCGCCAAGCGCGGTAGGCCCGCAGGGAGAGCGGTTGGCGCCGGCCGCGGAGGAAGAGGCCCGCGAGCCCGTCAATCAGCCCGCGCCCGACCCCGCGCAGCGCCGCGAACCCGCCCGCCGGACCCATCGTGCGCAGCGTGCCGAGAAAGGCCATCGGCAGCGCGGCCGGCAGGGTCGCCAGGGGCAACGTCCAGAGCGCGAAGAGCACTTTGCTGCGCGCATAGGCGAACGCCCGGCCGGCCCCGGCGCGGTTGGCCGCGCTGCGCTGGTGGCAGATGACGAGGCCCGGGTGACACAGCACTGACCAGCCCCGGCCGGCGCCGCGTGCGGCGAGGTCCCACTCCTCGTTGTAAAAAAAGAACTCCTCGCGGTAGCCCCCGAGCGCGAGAAACTTGCGTCGGTCGAGCAGGTGCCCGCAACCGATGTAGAGCCGCACGGGAAACGGCCCCGCGTTCATCGGCAGCGGCGCGGGGGCCTCCGGCGTGGCGATGAGGTTGAAGGCCAGCCCGAGCGCGTCCGGCCGGCCCCGCAGGAAGGCCACGGCCCCCGCCACCTCGCCGGCGACGGGAAAGGCGTCGTCGTCCAGGCTCAGGAAGTAATCCGCGTCCAGTTCCTCGCGGATCAGCCGGTTGCGTTGCGCGATGAGCCCACGGGGCACGTCGTCGCGGCGGAAGCGCACGTCCGGGAACCGTTCCCGCAACCCCGCCGGGCAGGGCTGGGCGGAGCCATCGTCCACCACCACGATGGGGCAGCCTTCCAAACCAGGGTAGGAACGCACCCGGCTGAGGGTATTCGCCAGGTCGTCCCAACGGTCCCGCGTCGTGATGCCGATACCGACGGCCGCGACGCTGGGCGCGGCCGGACCCGCGGACGCAGGAGGGTTGATGGTGACGGTTCGCATTTAGGGATTCTCCTCGGCCAGCCGCGTATAAACGGCCTGGGTTTCGCGCACGCAGCGTTCCCAGGAGAAGCACCGCGCCTGCTCCGGGCCACGGCGACGCAACTCCTCCAACCGCGCCCCGTCATCCAGGGTCCCCTCCAGGGTGGCACGGATGCTGGCGGGCGAGCGCGGATCAAAATAGTCCGCGGCCTCGCCCGCGACCTCCGGCACCGAGCCGGCGCCCTGGCCGCAGAAGACCGGGCAGCCCAAACCCATCGCTTCCAGGATCGGCAGGCCGAAGCCCTCGTAGAGAGTCGGGTAAACGAACGCCGCCGCGTCGCGGTAGTGCCGCGCCAGGGCCCCGTCGTCCCCGCCGCGTTGGTGCGCGCGGTCCCCGACGTTGAGCTCCCTCAGCCGCGCGGTTTCTTCCGCGGAAAACGGGCCGCCCCCGAAGCAGACCAGCTCGAAGCGTTCGCGCAAAAACGTCGAGCTGGCGTAGGCGTCGAGCAGGGCGTCGAAGTTCTTGTAAAACCGGCGTTGGCCGACGAAGAGCAAGTAGGGACGGCCAGCCATCTCCGGGTTCGGACCGGGTTCGGTGGTTGGCAGGGAGCTGGCCAGCGGCGTGACCGTGACCTTGCGCGGGTCAATCCCCAGGAGGCGCACGAGATCGGTCTTGGTGGATTCCGAGATGGCGATGAGGTGGTCCGCCCGCCTGCAACTCGTCGCTTTGCTCTCCTGGTAGTAGCGCACCCCGTGCGGGTTGAAGCAGTTCTCCGGGAACACTTCCTCCAGCATGTCGAACACGGTGAACACCAGCCGGCGCGTGGGCGGGTAGGCGTAGGGCGTGGTGTAGGTCTGGTGCAGGATGGCGCCGGGCCGCCGGCGGATGACGGCGGCGGCGAAGCGGCGGGTCAACTGGTTTTTGAAGCGGCCCACGCGAACGCGCGGAGCGTAGAGGCCAGCCACGAGGTTCGGGAGGTCGCGGGCGTGCTCGTTGGCGTGCAGCCCCGCGAGAACGGTCGGGCGCCAGCCGGTGCGTTGCATCCCGCCGACCAACTCGGCAAAGTAGCGACTGATCCCGCCCCGGCGTTGGTAGCCGAACGCCTCCGGCGTATAGACGACCTCGACCCGACGCGGGACGGGGGCCGCAACGCGGTTGGTCGGTCGGGGTGCAGCGAGGGCAGCAGCGTTCATGGCAGGGCAACGGGGGCCGCCCCGATGGACAACGCGGCGGGAAGGTCAGCGGCGACGGGCAGCGGCCCGGGGGCGTGATCCCGCTGATGGGTCGGAAAGAACCGCTTGAGCCGGAGGAACGGCCTCTCCAGCAGGTGCCAGCTCGTCAGCGCAAGCGCCACGGAGGCTCCGGTGAGCAGCGCGAAGTAAACGGGCAGCGCCAAAGCCGTGGATCCCAGCCAGCGGCCCAGCAGGGCGAGCATCTTTTCTCGTCCGAACACGAAAACCAGCGGCGCGTGGAGCACGTAAAGCCCGTAGGAGTATTTGCCGAAAAAGCGCAGGATCGGGTTGCCGAAAAAATGCTCCGTCCACGACCCCACCGGCGCGACCGCGACCCGCAAGAGCATGGCCGTGAACATCAGCGCCAGCAGCGTGAAGCCCACCGTGCTCATCCAGAGGTCCCACCGCCGGCAGAGCACCAGGGACGCCGCCACGACGGGAAACAACACCTTCAAAGCCCGCCCGGCTGCGGTGCGCCACGCCAGGAGGCCGCCGGGCCCGCGCGTCAACAACGCCAGCGCACCTCCCAGGCAAAGGCCATCGAGCCGGCAGGGCGTCAACACGTAGGCGGCGTCCGTTCCCCACCCCGTGAGCACACAACCGACCCTCAGCGCCAGGGCGAGGGCCGCACCGAACCCGCAGAGTCGCAAGAGCACGCTTCGGTTAAAGGCGAAGACTGCCAAAGGCCAGAGCAGATAAAAGTGCTCCTCCACCGCGAGCGACCAGAAGGGGGCCAGGAAGTGCAGGGATTCGAGCGAGCCGTCCACGGCGATCTTCACGTTCGCCCCGTAGAGCCAGAGCCACGCCTGCTTGCCGGACAGGTTTTCGAGGTTCATGCGGAAGCTGCCAACGTGCTGCTGGTAAAGGGTTTCAATCCCGGGCAGTTGCGCGAGCAACGGCACCCCGACGAAGAAGAACGCCAGCGCCGCGTAATACAGCGGGAAAATTCGCAACGTGCGTCGCCCGTAGAAGTTGCGGAAATACCCGGCGCTTCCCTTCGCGTCATACAGGATGCCGGTAATCAGGAAACCCGAGAGGACGAAGAACAGATCCACGCCGACCCAGCCGCGCACCCCGACCCAGCGGCAAGCCCGCATTACCAAATCGCCGTCCGGGGCCTGCTCAGGGGCGAAGTGGTGGAACAGCACCAGGAGGATGGCCAGCCCGCGCAGCCCGTCGAGGGTCAGCACGCGCGGGGGTTCCGCGGGAACGGTCGGGGTCGGTCGCATTACGCCTGGTCGGGTTCGCGGGTGGAGTCCGGGGCCGCTAACCAGCGTTCTGGCGGCGGAAGAACGTCATGAACATGATCTGGAGGTCGAGCAGGAGGCTCCAGTTCTCGATGTAGAACAGGTCGCAGCGCACCCGCTCGCCCAGGTCCGTGTCGCCCCGCAGCCCGTTGACCTGCGCCCAGCCGGTGATCCCGGGCTTGATGTTGTGGCGGGCGTTGTAGTGCGGGATTTCCTCCTTGAAGTTGACGATGAACTCCGGCCGTTCCGGGCGCGGACCGACGAGGGACATCTCGCCACGCAACACGTTGAGGAACTGCGGCACCTCGTCCACGTTCCACCGGCGCATGAACGCGCCCACGCGCAGCCGGCGGGGGTCGTTCCGCTGGGTCCAGCCCGGGCGGGCGCCGCCCTCGGCGTCCAGCTTCATGCTGCGGATTTTGAGGATGAAGAAGCTGCGGCCGTCCAGCCCGTTGCGCCGCTGCCGGTAGAAAATCGGCCCGGGGGACTCCAGGTAAACCAACGCGCCGAAGACCGCGATCAGCGGGGTGCCGAGCACCAGCCCGACCAGGGCGCCGACCACGTCCACCGTCCGCTTGGCCAACGCGGCGAAGGGCGAATCGAGCGGGAGCCGCGAAATGCCCAGCACGGGCACCCCGGAAACCGTTTCCAGGCTCAGACCGCTGAGCAGGATTTGGAACCCGCTGGGGATCACCTTGAAATCAACCAGTTCCTTCTCGCAGAGCGTGGCCAAGCCCAGGAGCGCCTCGCGGGACGGGTCCGGGTCGCAGACCATGACCATGTCCACGTCGTGACGGGCCAGGATCTGGCGCAGCTCGCCGTGCTCGCCGAGGTGCCGGACACCGTTGGAGAGGTCCAGGGCGTAGTCGTCCGCCGCCCCCGGCACGGCGCCGACGATGGCGTAGGGGTGCCGCCGGTCCGCGGCCATGTGCCGCGCCAGTTGGGCGGCCTCCTCGCTCCAGCCCACGCAGAGGATGCGCCGGCGCAGCCGGTCGGCGATGGGGGCGGCGCGCAGGGCGGTGTCAAAGAGCCAGCGCCAGAGCAGCAACGCGCCGATGGCCGTCGCGCAGCCGATGAGGAGGTAAAGCCGGCTGATCAGCGTGTTGAACGAGAGCAGGCTGGTCAGGGTCGCGTTGCCCGCGCACCACAACAGGCCGCCGGCGACGAGGGTCGGAGCGACCTTTCGCCAGCGCAACGGGGTCTGGGCGTTGTAGAGGCCGAAGTGGTGCAGAACCAGCACGAGCAGCGACGCCTCGAAGACGATGTGCCCGGCGTAGTTCGCCCACGGCATCTCGAAGTGGTAGGTCCCGAGGTGCCGCAGGGGGGTGTGGAAACGCAGGAAAAACGCGCCGGCCAGGGCGCCGAACGCCACCGCGGCGTCGCCGAAGAAAGACATCAGGACGATGCGCCGGGCCAGTTCTTTGCCGCGGACGGCGGCGCGGGACGGGGTGGGGGACGTGAGTAGGTCCGTGGTTGAGAGCGCGTATTCGGGCATGGGTCGGATTCGGTGGAAAGTGTCTGGTTGACTAACGGCCGCCGGCGGGCGCGGCGTCGGTGGCGTATTGGTCGCCGTAGAGGTAGTAGCGGTAGCGGGTGCCCGCGCCGGTGGAGAGCCGGTTGAAGACGAACCCGACGGGGTCCACCCCCGCGCGCCCCAGCAGGTCGCAGGCGCGCTGGATGACCCGGCGCGGGGCCCGCTCGGCGCGCACGACCAGGCAGACCGCGCCGACGTGCCGGGCGACGAGCAGCGCGTCGGAGACAGCCTGGATCGGCGGGGTGTCCACGACCACGCGGTCAAACACCGCCAGGGCCGAGGCCAGCAGCTTCGGGAAGGCGTCGCCCGTGAGCAGCTCGGAGGGGTTGGGCACCCGGCGGCCGGCCGGCAGCAGGCACAGGTTACGCACCTCCGTCGAGCGCACGCCCTGGGCCAGCGGCACGCGGCCTTCCAGGCAGTCCGTCAACCCGACGCCGGGCCCGGTCTCCGCCCCAGGGCGAGCGAACAGGCCGTCCACCCGCGGCCGGCGCAGGTCGGCGGAGATGAGCAGGGTCATTTGACCCTGCTGGGCCAGGGAAACGGCGTAGTTCGCCGCGCAAAACGTCTTCCCCTCGCCCGGCACCGAGCTCGTGAAGAGCACGCTGCGCCCGTCCGTCTCCTCCAACAGCTCCAGGGAAGCGCGCAGGGAGCGGAACGACTCGGCCTGGAGGCCACCCGGCGCGTGGACCATCGGCAGGTCGCGGGCGGCCGGCGGCTGCCCCCGGCGGCGGTGACTCTCCGGCACGGCGGCCAGACCCGGCAGGTTCAGGGCCTTCTCGGCGTCGTCCACCGTGCGGAACGCCGCGTTGAACAGCTCCCGCGCCACCGCGGCGGCCACCCCGAGCCCCAGCCCCGCGCCGAGCGCGAGCAGGAGCGTCCGCAGCCGGCCGGGTTTGACCGGGCGGGAGGAGGCGACCGGCGGCTCGACGACGCGGATGCCCGTCTTGCCCATGCCCGGCTGGATGCCCGCGAGCACGTCGGTCTGCTTGAGCCGGGTGAGCACGGCGTCGTAGAGCGCGCGGTCGCTCTGCGCCTGCCGCTGGAGGACCTGGTAGGGCCCGGCGACCCGGTTGAGCTCCATCGCGGCGCCTTCCTGGTCGTGGAGGGCAGTCTCCAGGGAAACCTCCGTCTCCCGGGTCCCGCGGTAGGCGTTCTCCGCGACCTCCGCCGCTTTGCCCACCGCCCGGGTAAGCGCCGCGCGCAACTGCGCGACCTGGTTTTTCACCCCCACGTTGCGGGGATGCTTGTAGAGGTAACGCTTCTCGATGATGGCCAGCTCCCCCTCCCGGTCGTGCAACTGCCGCCGGAGGTCCGCCACCTCGGGGGCCGTGCTGATGGTCGGCACGTCCAGCAGGGCCGCCGTCACGTCCGCCACCTGTCCGGGCCGCGCGTTGAGCACGGCGCGCACCTGGGTCACGGCGCTCTCCAGCTCCACCC
>CAXTFX010000117.1:0-10663 GCA_964243185.1 uncultured Chthoniobacterales bacterium | reverse complement strand
GGATGAGGGCCAGCGGCAGGCTCCAACTCTCGTAGTGCGCCGCCAGACACAGGAACACCAGCAGCACGCACAGCGGGAACACGTAGGCTGCCGTGTTGCCCGCCAAAACCTGCTGGAGGGTCAGCTCCGTCCACTCCGTCGCGTAGCTCGACGGCAACTCCTTCTTGGCTAAATCCTGCATCGCGGTGATGACCTGACCCGTGGACGCACCCGGCGCCAGGGTGCCGATGAGGTCGGCGCTGGGATACAGGTTGTAACGGTTGACCCGGTCGGGGCCGGTGGAGTTTCGCACCGTGGCGACCGCCCCGATGGGCACCATGTCGCCGGCGGTGTTGCGCGTCTTGAGCTGGCCGATGTCCTGCGTCTTGAGCCGGAACTTCGAGTCGGCCTGCGCGGTGACGCGGTAGGTGCGGCCGAAGCGGTTGAAGTCGTTGATGTAGGTGGAGCCGAGGTAGGTTTGGAGCGTCTCGAAGATGTTGGTCAACGGCACGCCCATCGAGCGGGCCTTCACCCGGTCCACGTCCAGGTAAAGCTGCGGCACGTTGGCCCGAAACGTGGAGATGACGTTGGCCACCCCCGGCGTCTGGCCGGCCTTGCCGGCGAGGTTGACGGCCACGGCCTGGAGCGCCTCGTAGCCCTCGTTGCCGCGGTCCTCGATCTGGAGCTTGAAGCCGCCGGCGCTGCCGATGCCCTCCACCGGCGGCGGCGGCAGGACCAGCACGAAACCCTCCTGGATGGCGGCGACCTTCTTCTGGATGGTGGCGGCGATCTCCTTGCCGCTCAGGCCCGGGCCACGGCGCTTGTCGAACCCGTCCAGGGTGACGAAGAACGCCCCGGCGTTCGGGGAGTTGACGGACACCAGCGGGTTGTAGCCGGGGAACTCCACTGTGGCCACGACCCCCGGCGTGTCGAGCGCCGCCTGGGCCGCCTTCCGCACGACCTCCTCCGTGCGGCCGAGGGCGGAGGCGTCGGGCAACTGCGCGAAGCCGACGAGGTAGCCCTTGTCCTGTTGCGGGATGAAACCCGTGGGCACGATCTGGAAGCCGAAGTAGGTCAACCCCAGCAGCCCGACGTAGGCCACCAGGGCGATCACCGCGAAGCGCACCAGCCCGCGCAGGACCCGGACGTAACCGTTCGTCGTCCAGTCGAACACCCGGTTGAAACCGCGGAACAACCAGCCGAGCAGGAAATTGAGCAGCCGGGTGAACCAGTCCGGCTTGGCATCCTTCGGCTTCAGCAGCAGGGCGGCCAGCGCGGGGGAAAGGGTCAGCGAGTTAAAGGCCGACAGCACCGTGGACACCGCGATGGTCAGGGCGAACTGCCGGTAGAACTGCCCGGTGATGCCGGTGATGAAGGCCGTCGGGATGAACACCGCGCAGAGCACGAGCGCCACGGCCACGATGGGGCCGCTGACCTCGTCCATCGCCTTGAAGGTGGCCTCCCGCGGGGCGAGACCCTCCTCAATGTTCCGCTCGACGTTTTCCACCACCACGATGGCGTCATCCACCACGATGCCGATGGCCAGCACCAGGCCGAACAGCGACAGGTTGTTCAACGAGAACCCCAGCAGGGCCATCACGGCGAACGTGCCCACCAGCGACACCGGCACGGCGATGAGCGGGATGATGGACGCCCGCCACGTTTGCAGGAACAGCACGACCACCAACACGACCAGCAAAATGGCCTCGATCAGCGTGTGGAACACGGCGGACACGGATTCCGCGACGAACAGCGTCGTGTCATAGACGATGGAGTAGTCCAGCCCCGGCGGGAACCGGCCCTTCAGCCGCTCCATCTCCGCCCGGATGGCCTTGGCGACGCCGAGCGCGTTCGAGCCGGGAAGCTGGAACACGACCAGCGCCGCGGCGGGTTTGCCGGACAGGTTGGAATTGACCGCGTAGTCCCGCGCGGCCAGCTCGACGCGGCCGATGTCCTTGAGCCGCGTGACCTCGCCGTTGGCGCCGCTCTTCAGGACGATGTCCTCGAACTCCTTCGCCGCCGTCAAGCGGCCCTGGGTGTTGACGGTCAACTGGAAGTCCACGCTGTTGGCCGGGATGGGCGGCTGGCCGATGACGCCCGCGGCGACCTGCACGTTCTGCTCGCGCACGGCGTTGACCACGTCGGTCGCCGTCAGGCTGCGGGAGGCCGCCCGGTCCGGGTCCAGCCAGATCCGCATCGCGTATTCGCGCGCGCCGAAGACTTGCACGTCGCCGACGCCCTGGAGCCGGGCCAGGCTGTCGCGGACCTGCAGGTAGGCGTAGTTGTTGGTGTAAAGCTGATCATAAGTCCCGTTCGGCGAGACGAGGTGGACGACCATCAGCAGCGACGGCTGGCGCTTGGTCACGGTCACGCCGATGCGCCGGGTGTCCTCCGGCAACAGCGGCTCGGCCACGGCCACGCGGTTCTGCACGAGCACCTGCGCGGTGTTCAGGTCCGTGCCGAGCTTGAAGGTGACGGTGAGCGTCATCTGCCCGTCGCTGGTGGCCTGGCTGCTCATGTAGAGCATGTTCTCCACCCCGTTGACCTGCTGCTCGATGGGCGTGGCGACCGTTTCGGCGACGACCTGCGGGTTCGCGCCGGGATACGAGGCCGTGACCACGACGGTCGGCGGCGTGACCTCCGGGTATTGCGCGATGGGCAGTTGCAACGCCGCGATCCCGCCGACGAGCACGGTGACAATGGACAGGACGGCCGCGAAGATCGGCCGGCTGATGAAGAAATGGGAGAATTTCATACGGTTGGATCGATCACGGACGGGGGCGAAAGGGAAGGCCCGCGAAACACGCGATGAGACCCGAAAGGAAAGAGCAAAAAGAAAAAGACTTTATTTTCCTGCCTCTTTTTCGCGTCTTTTCGCGTGTTTCGCGCGCACCCTCCTGATGCCGGTGTTCAGGACGCGGGTTTCGCTTCCGCGGCCACGGTGGTCTTCTCCCCGCGCGGGGCGCTGTTGGGACCCTCCGGCGGGGTGGCGACCTGCTCCTCCTTGGGGTCCACCGGCGCGCCGGGCCGGGCGCGCTGGACGCCGTTGACCACGACCAGTTCGCCGGGCTTCAGCCCGTCCCGGATCACGCGCAGCCCCTCGGCGAGCGGGCCGAGCTGGACGGTGCGGTATTCGGCCTTCTTCTCGCCGTTGACCACGATGACGAACCGCTGCCCCTGGTCCACGCCGATGGCCTTGTCGGGCAGCAGCAGCGCCTTGTATTTGGGCGAGGCCGCGGCGCGGACCCGCACGAAGAAGCCCGGCGTCAGCAGCGCGTCCCAGGTCTTGAACACCCCCCGCACCCGCATGGTGCCCGTGGCGGGGTCAATCCGGTTGTCCACGAAGTCCACGTAACCCTCGTGGGGAAAACCCTCCTCGTTCTGTAGGCCCAGGTAGATCGGGACGACGCTGTCGCGGGCCGTCTTCAACTTGCCCTCGGAGTTGAGCTTGATGTAGTTGAGGATGGCGTTCTCGTCCACGTCCAGGTAAGCGTAAAGCGGGTCAATGGACACCACGGTCGTCAGGATGCCCTCGGGGCCGCCGGAGGGCTGGATGAGGTTGCCCACGGTGACGCGCTCGCGGCTGACCCGGCCGTCAATGGGCGAGGCGATGCGGCAGAACTCCAGGTTGAGCTGGGAAGTCTGGACGGCCGCCCGGGCGGCGGAAGTGTTCGCCTCGTTCTGCTTGAAGGTGGACACGCGGGAGTCGAGCTCGTTGGCGGCGATGACGTTCTTGGCCCGCAGGTCCTTGGCGCGGTCCAGGTCGTTCTGCGCCAGCTTCAGGTTGGCCTCCGCCTGGTCGAGCTGACCCTTGGCGCGGTCGAAGTCCGCCTGGTAGGGCCGGGGGTCAATGGTGAACAGCGGCGCGCCTTTCTTCACGATGTCGCCGGCCTTAAACCCCACCTCCGTCAGGTAGCCGGAAACCCGGGCGCGGATCTCCACGCTCTCCACGGCTTCCGTGCGGCCGATGTATTCGTTCCACTCGACGATCTCCTTCTCGACCGGTTTGGAGACGGTCACGGTCGGGGGTGGGCCACCCGCGCCCGGCGGGCCGCCGCCCGGACCTCCCGCGGTTTCCTTTTTGCCGCAGCCCCCGGCGCCCCAGAGCAGGCCGAGGGCGAACAGCGGCGCGAGAAGGGCGGTGGGGAGAGGGCGCGCGCGCAACATTCCAAGGGGATCATTCGTCCACCGCCCCCCGTCCGGTTGTCGCGCCGGTCAGACGGGAAGCTCCAACTCCAACAGGCATTGCCCGAGCGCCTTGCCCTGCGCGTCCGTCCGCAGCGACCGGCTGCCCCCGCCGGCGAGGATGCCGGGCAGCACGAAGTTCAGGGCCAGCAGGTTCGGCACCTCGTAGCGCTCCACCGGCCCGACGCCCAGCGCGCCGAAATACGCCTGGACGACCGCGGCCGTGAGGTGCTGCCGGAGGACGGGGTAGGTCGCCTCGTCACGGGCAAAAACGGCCACGTTGGCGCCGGTGCCCTTGTCGCCGCTGCGGGCGTGGGCGAGGTCGCGGAGGGGAACGGTGGGCACGGGAGGGAGAATGACGAAGACCGAAATCCGAGACCCGAATGAACGACCCGCCGGCCAAATGGCAATGGCGGGGTGAGAACTTTGGGCTTTGGGAAGGGACAGCTTTCTGGTTTCGTCCTTCGGGCTTCGTCATTCCGCGAAGCGGACCTCCCCTTCCACCGCCCCGCGCGGGACCAGGCAGGGCCAGTAGCCGAACACGGGCTGCACCTTCGCGCGGGCCTGCCCGTAGCCGGTGACGCCGCCCGGACCGGCGGTGACGAGCGGGGCGACGAGCCGGGCGAAGTGCTCCAGCGGGGCGCGCTCCGGGTCGGCGGCGCTCAGGCGCAGGACGGTCTCGATGAGCTGGTCCTCCGGCACGCGGGCGCCGAGCCCGCCGCAGACCGCGCCGGTGCCGAGACACTCCACGTGCCAACGCGCCGGTTCGTGGCCGGCCTCGCGCAGCCGGCGGTGGACGGCGGCGGCGCAACGGCGGGCCTTGGCGACGGCTTGGCGCCCGTAGATGGTCAACGTCGCCGTGGCGCGGAAGCCGTCGCGGTAGGTCGCGGAAACCTTGAGCGTCTCCGGCGGCGGGGAACCCTGCGCGCCCGAGACGCGGACGCGGTCGGGGCCGGGTTCCTCCAGCGCCAGGCCGAGCAGGGACACCGTCGCGTCCGGCGAGAGGTAGCGGCCGGGGTCGCCGATCTCGTAGAGGAGTTGTTCGCGCGTCGTGCGTAGGTTCACGGCCCCGCCGGTCCCGGGCGGTTTCGTGAGCACGCACGAGCCGTCCGCGGAGATTTCCACGACGGGGAAACCGATGTTCTCCGGGTCGGGCAGGTCCAGCCAGTCGGTGGAGAACCCGCCGCACGCCTGCGTGCCGCACTCGATGAGGTGCCCGGCGACCGTGGCGCCCGCGACCCGGTCCCAGTCGTCCGGCTGCCAGCCGAAGTGCGCCAGGCACGGCCCGACGACGAGGCTCGGGTCGGCGACGCGGCCGGTGAGGACCACGTCCGCACCCCCGCGCACGGCCTCGGCGATGGCCGCCGCGCCGGCGTAGGCGTTGGCCGTGGTGAAGCGCTCCACGTAACCCTCGGCCGACTCGCGGGTTTCAGCGTTGCGGAAGTAGGCGGAGCTGGGCGCCGCGCGCAACGCCGGCAGCACGTCGTCCCCGGTGACCACCGCCACGCGCTTGTCGGGAAACCCCGCCGCCAGGAGGCGTTCGCGCACCGCCCGGCCCGCGGAGAGGGGGTCCAGACCGCCGGCGTTGGTGACGACCCGGCACCGGCCGCCCGCGCGCCAGTGCGGCACCAGGGCGGAGTCCATCACCCCGAGCACATCCCGCGCGAAGCCCGCCGCCGGGTCCTTCGCGCGCTGGGCGGCGAGGATGGACAGGGAAACCTCCGCCAGGTAGTCGAGCGTGAGAAAGTCCAGGTCGGGCCGGCCCGCGAGCAGGCGCGCGGGAGCGTCGGGGTCGTCACCCCAGAAGGCCTGGGCGTTACCGATGGAAAGAGGGTGCGGGGACGACATGGGAGAAACGTGGTGGGATCAGCGGAGGGCCTCACGCAGAGGCCGCAAAGGTCGCAAAGGATTCAGGAAGAAGGGGGCAAGGGGACCACTCAACAACCTTTTCTTCTCCCCTGCCTCTTCCTTGGCGACCTTTGCGGCCTCTGCGTGAGGCATTGATTGGTCGTTGCTTGGTCGGGGGACTCAAACCTGCATCACGCCCGAATGAAAACGGCCCTTCGCGGCCGGCCGGTTGACCAGTTCCAACAACCGCGTCAGGACCGCGCGGGTCTCGTGGGGCGGGATCACGGCGTCCACCCAGCCGCGGGCGGCGCCGTAACGAATGTCGGTCTGCTCCTCATACGAGCGGCGCACCCGCTCGCGCAGCGCCGCGTCGTCCTCGTTGGCCGTGCCGCCGGCCTTGCGCTTCAAGAGGTCATAGACGACGCCGCTGGCCTGCGCGGCGCCCATCACGGCGTAGCGGGAGTTCGGCCACGCCAGCATGAAGCGGGGGTCGTAGGCCTTGCCGCACAGGGCGTAGTTCCCCGCGCCGAAGGAGCCGCCCACCACGACGGTGATCTTGGGCACGACGCTGTTGGACACGGCGTTCACCAGCTTGGCCCCGGAGCGGATGATGCCCGACTGCTCCGCGTCCCGCCCGACCATGAACCCGGTCACGTCCTGGAAGAACACCAGCGGCAAACTCATCTGGTTGCAGTCCATGACGAAGCGCGCCGCCTTGTCCGCGCTGTCCGCGTAGATGACCCCGCCCATCTGGATGCCCTCCGTCTTCGTGCGGACCTGTCGCCGCTGGTTGGCGATGATGCCCACGGGCCACCCGCCGATCCGGGCGTAGGCGGTCACGAGCGTCTGCCCGTATTCGGCCTTGGACTCGTCCAACGAGCCAGCGTCCACCACGCAGGCCAGCAGGTCGCGGGCGTCGTAGGGGCGCGAACCGTCGGGCGCGATGAAGTCGTAAACGTCCGCCGGGTCGCGGGCGGGATTTTGGATTTTGGATTTTAGATTTTGGATCTCTTCCGGCAGCAGGCCGACCAAAGCGCGCAGGCGTTCCAGGCAGGCGGGGTCGTCTTTTTCCCGGAAGTCCACCGTGCCGGAAAGCTCCGCGTGCATCCGCGCGCCGCCGAGTTCTTCGGAGGAGACCTCCTGGCCGATGGCGGCTTTGACGAGGCTCGGGCCGGCGAGGTAGAGGCCGCTGCCCTCCGTCATCAGAATCTTGTCGCAGAGCACGGGCAGATACGCGCCGCCGGCCACGCAGTTACCCATGATGGCGGCGAACTGCGGGACGCCCGCGGCGGACATGACGGCGTTGTTGCGGAACACCCGGCCGAAGTCGTCCTCGTCCGGGAAAATCTCGTCCTGCATCGGCAGGAACACCCCCGCGGAGTCCACGAGGTAGAGCGCCGGCAGGTTGTTCTCGAAGGCGATGCGTTGCGCGCGGAGAACCTTTTTGGCCGTGGCCGGGAAGAACGCCCCCGCCTTCACCGTGGCGTCGTTGGCCGCGATCAGGCACTGGCGGCCCGAGACGCGGCCGATGCCGGCGACGAGGCCGGCGGCCGGGGTGTCGCCCCAGTCCGCATACATCCCGTGGGCCGCCCACAGGCCGAGCTCGAAGAAGTCCGCCGGGTCATCCAGCAGCGCGGCGATGCGCTGGCGGGCGGTGAGCCGGCCGTTCTTGGCTTGGCGGGCGCGGGCCGCGGCGTTGTCGCCGGCGTCGCGGATGGCGGCTTCCTCCGCGGCAAAGGCTTCGCAGACGGCGCGGAGGGCGAGTTTTGGGGAAGGTGGCATGAAGGGGGCACGCATTGTAGCCTGCGGGGTCGGGACCGCCAACGGGCCAGCCGGCGCGGGCGGGGGGGGCAGCGGAAAAAGCTTTTCCCCCGCGTGGGACCCGATCTAACCTGCCTTGGACCGACCGCGGTGGGCAGGCCGGGCCCACGCCCGCGGAGGTTGGTCTTTCGCCCCCGTCCTCCCCCGAGATGCCAGCCGCCCCCGATGACGACATCCAACCGGAGGTCGAGTTGTTGCGGCGCGTCGCCCGGGGCGACCAGGGAGCCTTCGCGGAACTCTACGACCGGCTCAAGCGCCCGATCTACGCGCTGGCGGTGCGGATGCTCGGCCACCCGGAGGAGGCGGAGGAGGTGCTCCAGGATGTGTTCCTGGAAGTCTGGAAGAAGGCGGCGGAATACGACCCGGAGCGCTCCCGGCCGTTCTCCTGGGTCATCGTCAAGGCTCGCTCCCGCGCGCTGGACCGCCTGCGCTGGCGGTCCCGGCGTCCCGACCACCCCGCGACGGCGGTCCCGCTGGACCACCACCCCGCGCCGGGCGAGCACCACAACGGCGCGGCGGGCGGCGGTCCCCCGTTTGCGCCCGCCCCGATCGGGGTGGACGGTGGGGGGCACCACCAGCCGTGGGCCGCGGCGGAGCGGGCCGAAGTGCTCGAGGCGGCGTTTGCGCGGTTGCCGGAAGCCCAGCGCACGCCCCTTCACCTCGCCTTTTTCCTGGGAATGACCCACCCCGAGATCGCCGACCGTTTGCGCCAGCCGCTCGGCACGGTCAAAGCCCACATCCGGCGCGGCCTCACCCGGTTGCGCGGCTCGTTGAGCGAGGAGGATGCCCCGTGATGGACCCGGCGCTCCAGGATCAGGCCGCACGCTACCTGCTGGGGGAACTCCCTCCCGGGGAGGCGGTGGCGTTCGAGCGGCGCCTGGACGCGGACGCCGATCTGCGCCGGCAACTGCGCGCGCAACAGCGGGAGTTGGAGCGCCTGACCCGGGAGCTTCCCGTGCCGGGCGAGCCGCCGCCGGTCGTGCGCGACCGCCTGCTGGCCGCCGCGGCGGCGGACCCGCGTTTCCCGGCGCGGACCACCCCCGAAGCGGAGGAGACCGCCGCCCCGGCCCCGGACCGTCCTCCCCGTCGCCAGCGGCCGCGTGTCGCCGGGGCGGGGCCGGACTGGCGCGACTTCTTTCTTCGGACGCTGGCCGGGGCGCTCCCCCTGGCGCTCCTCGCGGCCTGCGGGGGGCTGTGGTGGCTGCGGGAAGCGGGCCAACGGGAAAACTCCACCCTGCGCGAGCGGGAGCGGGAACTGACCCGCGAGGTCGCGGCCCTGCGCGCGGCGGCCGGCGATCTGACGGGTTTGCGGACGGAACGGGACCAGCTCCAGCGGGAAACCGCCGCGTTGCGCGGTCAGGCCGAGGACCGCACCCGGGAGGCGGCGTCGTTGCGCCAGCAGCTCGAACAGGCCCGGGGCGAGACCCTCGCCGTGCGCGACCAGGACGTCCTCCCCCGGCTCCAGGTCGGGGTCCTGCACCCGGCGCCCGCCGCGGCCACCCTGCCCGCAACGCCGCCCACCGCCCCGACGGCGGCGCCGCCCGGCGGCATCGCCCTGTGGGACCCGCAACGCCAGCGGGGGATGCTGCTGGTGGAGAACCTGCCCGTGCCGCGGCCCGACCAGGATTACCAGGTGTGGGTCGCCGACCCGGCCCGCCCGCAGCCGGTCCCGAGCGGGGTGTTCCACCCGGTGCGCCCCGTGGGCCGGCAGACGTTGGCGTTCGTCACGGGTGAAACGGTCAACCGCGCCGCGCAGTTCATGGTCACGCTGGAGCGCAAGGGCGGCGTGACGCGCATCACGGGACCGGCGGTGCTGGAGAGCGCCCGCCAGCCGTAGCCGCCGGCGGATCGGTGCATCCATTTCGCCGAAAACGGCGAAATGCGGCCGTCGCGGTCCCGGGACCTTCCCTGGCCGCCCGACGCAAAGCAACCCTCACCCCGACCCACCCCTCATCCGAAATCCCATGCCCACCACCCTCACCGTTCGCCTCGCGGCCGTCGGCCTCGCCGCCGCCGCCACCCTGCTCGCCCGGTCCGCGTCCGCCGCCCCGACCGTTGCCCTCGACCAGGGCACCACCTCCGTCGTCCTCTCCTCCCAACTGCTCGGCGCCGCCACCGCCCTCGGCGTCGCGGTGGACGACGTCGGCCCCGCCACGCTGGACGGCGGCGTCGCCTTCTTCCCGTTCACCGGCGGCGTCCTCGACGTGGCCAGCGCCAAGGGCGAGATCATCCACGGCGGCGGTCTGTCGCTGACGGCCGGCGGCACGGTCGTTACCCTGACGGATTTCATCATCGAGACCGCCGCCGCCGGCGGGCCGCGGTTGACGGGGAACGTGACGGCCGGCGGCAGCTACGTCGCCCGCGTGCCGCTCTTCAACCTGGCGCTCCCCGACGTGCCGCTGCCGCTGGCGCCCAACGCGCAGGGCAAGGTAACCATCCGCCACGTCCTCGTCACGCTCACGCCCGAGGCGGCGGCGGCGCTGAACGCCACCTTCAAGGTCACGGCGTTCACCGCCGGCCTGCCCATCGGCACGGCGAAGGTGAAGGTCACGCGCTTTAACGCGCTCTGAGCGCCCGTCCGGGACCGGCTGCCAACCACGGCGGCGTGCTCGCTGGGCGCGGGGCGCCGTTAACGCCCGTTCGCGCCCGCCCCGGCCAGCACCGCGGTTTCGCGGTTCGGCGCGGTTTCCACCGCGCTCGTCAGCCCGCCCGCCGCGGCCAGCTCCTCGGCCAGGCGCGCGTCGTGCTCCTTGATGACGTTGCGGGCGATGACCATGCGCTGGATCTCGCTGGCGCCCTCACCGATCTCGCACAGCTTGGCGTCGCGCAG
>CAXTFX010000116.1:0-10680 GCA_964243185.1 uncultured Chthoniobacterales bacterium | reverse complement strand
CCCCCTCTCCCGTCGCCCCGGTCGGCGGCGCGCCCCGGCCGCCCGGCGCCCCGGCCGTCCCCGGTGCGCCCCGGCCGCCCATCATCACGGGGAAGGCCCCCGCGCCGGCGGCCGTGCCGGTGCCCCTGAGCAAACCGATGGCTGCCCCGATGGAAGGGGGCGCGGCCGTCCCCGCCGTGCCCGTGCTCAGGCCGGCGGCAACCAAAACGGGGACCGCGCGCGTTGACGCGCCGCCTGCCGCGAGGGTCGCGCCCGCCCCGACCATGCGCCTGGACCGCACGCAGCCGATCACCAGCGTGCCGTCCTCGTCGCTGTCCCCGGCCGTCGTGCCCGTGTCGGCCACGAGCGTCACGGCGACCGATGTTGCCGACGGCTTCGGCGTGCCGACCTGGCTTGCGGGCGCCCTTTGCGCCCTGGCGGCGCTGACGTTTCTCGTCCAGGCCTACGCTTTCTGGTTCGTCAGCGCGGAATAGACCGGACGGCCGCGCGCGGCCCGTGGCGCGTAGAATACCTTCCCGAAATCCATCCCCAGCTTTTTCCCTTTATGGCCAGCCAAGACACCGTCACCGTCACCGTCGCAAACTTCGAGTCCGAAGTCATTCAATCCAAGGTTCCCGTGCTCGTGGACTTCTGGGCCTCCTGGTGCGGCCCGTGCAAGATGATCGCCCCCGTGCTGGAGGAGATCGCCCGCGAGAAGGCCGGTTCCGCCAAGGTGGCGAAGGTGAACATCGAAGAGGGCGACAACCAGCAGATCGCGGCGCGCTTCGGCGTGCAGGCGCTGCCGACGATGATGCTTTTCCACGACGGCCAGCCCGTCGGCAAGCAAATGGTCGGCGCCCAGGTGCGTAAGAGCGAGCTGATCGGCAAGCTGGAAGCGTTGGCGTGACCGACCGGCTACGCCAGGATGACGAAACCAGAATGGCGAAACCAGAAAGAATGACCCAAGGCCCGAATGACCGAAGGCATCCTTTCCGCCCTCTTCGTTCTTCGTCATTTTGATTTCGTCATTCCACGCGCCGCGTGGCCCCCTCTGGCCGCCCAGGATGCGCTGCTCTTTGCCCTGCGCGAGAGCACCCTCGCCGGCAAGCTCATCCTGCTGGCGCTGTTCGTGGGTTCGATCTTCTCCTGGTCGGTGATGGTGACCAAGCTGCGGGTCCTGCGCCACGCCCGGCGCCAGACCGAGCGGTTCCTGGACGAGTTCCGCGCCACCGCCGACCGCCAGCCGTTGCGACTTTTCGAGGCCGGTCCGCGCTTCGACGGCTCGCCGTTGTTCGAGGTTTACGAGGCTGGCTGCGAGGAGCTGTTGTTCCACCTGCTCGGCTCCACGGAGGTGGACGAGACGTTTGCCTCCCGCCTCGAACTGGCCGGGCGCATCAGCCCGTCGCAGCTCCGCGCGGTTGGCTCGACGATGGAGCGGGCCGTCGGCGAGTGCGGCCTGGCCCTGGAGAGCCAGATGATCCTGCTCTCCACGGCCGTGGCGGGCGCGCCGTTCCTGGGGTTGTTGGGAACCGTCTGGGGCGTGATGGATACCTTCGCGGGCGTGGCGGCGGCGGGGAAACCCGACCTGGCTGCGATGGCGCCGGGCGTCTCCGGCGCGCTCGTCACGACGGTGTTCGCCCTGCTCGTGGCCATCCCGGCAATGTTTGGCTACAACTTCCTGCTGACGAGCTTGCGCGCCCTCGTGGTGCGGACGGAGAACTTCGCGGCCGAACTGTTGAGCGAGTTCGAGCACCGCCACGTCACCCACGGGCCGGGCTTGGGGGAGCGGCTGGCGGCGTTCAAGGCATAACAGACTGAAAGAGGGGAGAGGGGAGAGGGGAGACCAGCAAAGGCAAGCGCGGCGGTTTTCACTTCGGCTATTCTTTCTCCCCTCTCCCCTCTTCCCTCTTTCAGTCTTTCCCCACCCCATGCGCCGCTTCTCCCAGCGCCAGCCGTTGCCCGCGTTGGCGGAGATCAACGTCACGCCGCTTCTGGACTTATGTTTTGTGCTGCTGGTGATTTTCATGATCACCACGCCGTTGTTGGAAAACTCCCAGGAACTCACCGTCCCCACGAGCGCGGTGGCCGGCACGCCCGTCGAGCCGGGCAAGGTCAACGTCCTGTCCATCAACCGCGAGGCAGAGGTCAAGCTCGACGGCGAACCCGTCACCCCGGAGGAGCTCGACGCGCGGCTGCGGGCGCTCAAGGCGGAACGGGCCGACGCGACGGCCGTGGTCATCCGCGCGCACCGCGAGCTGCCCGTGCAACGGTTCGTCGCCCTGATGGACGTGCTCAAACGCGCCGACATCCACCGGGTCGGCGTGGTCACGCAAACGCCGGCGGAAGAACGGGGGGACGAACGCCGGTGAGCGCGCACCCCCTCTTCTGGCCCGCCTCCCGCGCCGCGGCCCGGCGAAGGGTCTCCCGGCGCGGATTCCTGCTCGTCGCCGGGTTGCACCTCGCGGCCTTGGCCGGGGTCGTCCTGCTCTCGGCCGGGCCGGCGAAAGTCAGCGTCGCGGCCGGACGTCAGTGGCCACCGGCCGACACGGCGGCACCCCCGTCGGCGCCGACCCCGGAAGGGGCCGTCGTCTGGATGGACCCGGCGACGTTCGAGGCTCCCTTGGCCGCCGTGCCTCCCCCCGCGGCGGAGCCGGCCCCGACGCCCGAGCCATCGCCCGAGCCATCCCCTCCGCCGGCCCACCCTGCGCCCGTGCGCGAGCCGTTCCTCGCGCCCGCCCCGCGTCCCGCTTCGGTCCGCCCAAAGCCGACCGCCGCCGCCGCCGGGAACCCGAGGAAATCCTTGCCCCCGCCGCCCGCGAAGGTGCGCCCGGCCGCCGACCGGCCACCCAGCCTCCGCCCCCACCCGCAGCCCGTTCGTAACTCTGGCCCAGTCGGCCGCAACCTGGCGGGGAGTCAGGGCGGCGGCACCGACCCCGGCGCCGACCCGACCGACGCCGGGGAGCCGGCCGGCGCGGGCGGCACGGACTGGTATGCGTCCATGCTCCACGAGCGTTTCCACGCGCACTGGGAGCAGCCGACCTCCGTTTTCGCCTCGGCCCAGCGCTACACCGCCACCCTGCGCCTGCGCATCGAGCGCGACGGGCGCATCTCGGACTGCCGGCTGGTGCGTTCCAGCGGGCTGGTCCCGATGGACGAATCCGTCCTGGCCGCCGCCGCCCGCGTGGGCCGGGTGGACCCTCCGCCGGTCGGCCTGCTGCGCGGTGGGGCGTATGTGGTCAACGTCGGCTTCGTGCGGGAGTGAGCGCGCTCCCGGAGGAATGACGAATGACGAACGACGAACGACAAAGGAATGTCGAAGGTCTGGATGCCGGAGGATGGGTAGTCGGGGTCTGCGTCCTTCGTCCTTCGTCATTTTCCCGTGCCTGCCGTCCGCCGTCCCTCCCGCCGACCCTACCTCGCCCTGCTCGCGGCCGCCGGGCTCGTGGGCGGCGGGTGGTATTACCGTCAACGCATCCTGGCGGCCACGCGCCCGCCGGCATCGGTTTCGCCCGCGCTCGCGCCCGGGGCGCCGGCCACGGCTCGGGCAGAGCGGCGGGACCTGGCGTTTGCCATCGAGGTCACGGGGGACGTGACGCCCGCGGCGCAGGTGGAGATCAAGCCGGAGGTTTCCGGGCGCATCGTCGCCCTGCACGTCAAAGCCGGCGAGCAGGTGAGGAAAGGGGACGTGCTCGTCGAGCTCGACCCGCGCGACTTGCTCACCGACCAAGCCGCAGCCCGGGTGGACATCGAGCGCGCCCGGCTCACCGTGGCGCGCGAGCAGGCGGACTTCGGGCGCGGGGAGGGGCTCTACAAGGGCAAGCTGGCCTCCCAGGAAACCTTTGACAACGTTTCCAACGACCTCGCCCTGGCGAAGAACGCGCTGATCAAAACCGAGCGGGCGCTGCAATCCGTCGAGGACAAGCTCTCCAAGCTGCGGGTGCTCTCGCCAACCGACGGCACGGTGTTGACGCTGCCCGTGGTCGAGGGTCAGGTCGTCACGGCGGCGGCCAGCGTGAACTCGGGCACCCCGCTGATGACCGTGGCGGACCTGTCGCGGCTCATCGTCGTCACCAACGTCAACCAGGTGGACGTGGCCAAGGTCGCCGTCAACCAGCGCGTGCGCCTGTCCATGGAAGCCCTGCGCGAGCCGCCGATGAACGCCACGGTGTATTTCATCGCGCCCCTGGCCACGGTGAAGAACAACATCAAAGGCTTCCAGGTCGAGGCCAACATCGAGGACCCCAGCCCGCGGCTGCGGCCGGGCATGACGGTGAACCTCCTCATCCCCATCGAACGCGCCAGGGACGCCGTGAGCGTGCCCATCGCCGCGGTGTTCAACGACGGGGAAGGGCGCAACAAAGTGGTTTATGTCAAACGGGGCGACGAAACGGCGAAACGGAGTGTGAAGGTCGGGGTGACGACGTTTACCCACGCGCAGATCACGGAGGGTTTGCAGGAGGGCGAAGAGGTCTCGCTCGTGCCGCCGGGGACCACGGCGGCGGGTAAGAAAAGCTGAGGAGAGGAAGGGCCCGCGAAACACGCGGAAAGACGCGAAAGAAAGGCAGGAAAAAACCGAGGCTCTTCTTTTTTTGCCTTCTTCCCTTTCGCGTCTCTCGCGGGCCCTTCCTCCGACCTCCTCAACTCCATTTACCCGCATGAACTTTTTCCTCGGCGTCGGCATCGGCCTTTCCGAAATCTGGGCGCACAAGTTCCGCTCGTTCCTCACGATGCTGGGCATCATCCTCGGCGTCGCCTCGCTCCTGGCCATGTTCGCGCTGACGGCCGGCATCGCCGCGGGGATGCGCGAGAACCTGCGGGCCGTCGGTGGCGTCGAGCAGGTCGGCGTCAACCCCAAGGAAGTTTCGGAGGCGCTGCAAGATTTCGCCGCGATCTCCCCCGGCCGGACGCTCAACGACGCGGAAGTCCTGCGCGCCTCCCTCGCCGGCCTCGTGGACCGCGTCTCGCCGGAGGCCAACGTGGGCAACATGGCCGTCACCCGCGCTAACCGCGCCATGCGCCTGAACGTCGGCGGCGCCACGCCGGATTTTCTGCCCGTCAACAACCACGAGATCGCCGCCGGCCGCTTCCTCTGCGACCTGGACGTGGAGAACAACCACCGCGTCGTCGTCATCGGCGCCGGGGTCGCCCGCCAGCTCTGGCCGGAGCTGGGGGATGACGCCGCGCCCGTCGGCGAGACGCTGCTCCTCAACGGCCGGCCGTTCACCGTCGTCGGCGTCTTCGACTTCTACGAGCGCGAGCAGGACAAACGCCGCCGCGAACTCGGCCTTGCCCAGGCCGAGGAAGCCCGCAAGGCGCAACGCGCCGCCGGCAGCCGGCGGGCCGGAGCCCAGACGCCGGCGGCGGCGAACACCCGGCGGGACCCGTTCTGGTGGAAAAACCAGGCCGTCATCATCCCGCTGTCCACGATGTTCCTGGAGTTCCGCTCCGCGCAGACCGACGCCAAGGGCGTGGACCAGGGGCCGAATTGGCGCCTGGACAAGCTGCTCTTCCGCATCGCCGACATGCGCCGTTTCGACGAGGTGATCTCCCGCGTCACGGCCCTGCTCACCGGCACGCACCGGGGCATTGACGACTTCGGCTTCGACACGCGCGAGGATTGGTTCGACCGCATCGAGAGCTCCGTGCGCGCGCAACGCATCTCCGGCGGGCTGATCGCGGGCATCTCCCTGCTGGTCGGCGGCATCGGCATCACCAACATCATGCTGGCCTCCATCGCCGAGCGGGTGCGCGAGATCGGCATCCGCCGCTCCGTCGGGGCGCGGCGGCGGGACGTGTTCATCCAGATCCTCGTGGAAAGCCTCGTCACGGCCGTGCTCGGCGGGCTGTTCGGGCTGGGAGCGTCGTTCTTTGTCGTGAAGGGCCTCATCCTGATCTCCCCGGCGGACAACGCGCCCATCGTGGATCCCTCCGCGGTGCTGGTCTCCTTCGGGTTCGCCTTGATCGTGGGCATCCTCGCGGGAATCTACCCGGCGTGGAAGGCCGCTTCTTTAGACCCCATCCAGGCCCTGCGCTACGAATAGGCCGCCGCCACGACGACGATGTTCATGATCCGAAAATTCCGTAAACTCCTCCGCAAGCGCAAACCCGCGGTCAAGAAGGAGCCGCCGACGGTCCGCGGCGCCTCGAGGGCGAAGGGCAAGGAAAAGCTCCCGCCCCCGCCCGCCGACGCCCCGCCGCCCGCCGAGGTTCTCCACCCCAACGATCCCGTCCAAAGCCTCCTGCGTGCTGCCGCCTTCGCCGCCCGCAAGCACGACGGGCAGACCCGCGCGGACGGTGCCACGCCGTATTTCTCCCACGTTTCCCGCGTGACGCTCATCCTGTCCCACGTTTTCGGCGTGCGGGACCCGGAGGTGCTCACGGCGGCGTTCCTGCACGACACGGTGGAGGACACGGCGACGGACTACGACGAGTTGGAGGAACAGTTTGGCACGCAGGTGGCCGATTACGTCATCGCGTTGACCAAGAACGTGATGCTGCCCAAAAAGCGGCGGGAGGACGAATACGCCGCCCGGCTCATCGCCGCGCCGGAAGCCGTAAAAATCGCCAAGCTGGCGGACCTTTTCGACAACCTCTCCGACCGGGTGAACTCGCCCAAGATCGTCAAAACCACCGCCACCGCCGAGCGGCTGCTGGCGGCGTTCGGCAAGCGGATGGAAAGCGAGGTCGGCCGCGCGGCGCACGCGAGGGTCGCCGCGCTGCTGACCGAGATCGAGCGCGCGCGGTGAGCGGGGAGGAATTGCCCGCGAAACACGCGAAAGAAAGGCAGAAAAATAAATCTTCCAAGGCAGGAGAACAAAATCCCTTCTTTTTGCCTTTTCCTTTCGCGTCTTTTCGCGTGTTTCGCGGGCACTTCTCCTGCATTTTTCCGGCCTCGTGCCGCTCCCCGCCCACCGCTCCGCCTCCGAAACGCCCGCGCACCGCGAGCTTAAACGCCTGGCCCTGTTCTGGGCGCAGAAGATGGGCTACCACGCCTGCGCCTACGAAGTGTCGTTGCCCAACTCCCGCTACCGCGCTGACCTCGCGGCCTACATGCCCGTTTCCCGGCGGGTCTGGATGGCCGACGACGGGCCGCTCAAGACCGGCCGGCTGGTGAGCCGCCAGAGCCTCGGCACGACGGCGATTTTCGAGTGCAAGCAGGCCCGGTCGGATTTCCTGAAGGATTCCCGCTCGGCGCAGGCCACGGCCGACAAGCTGCGGGAGCTGTTCGAGCGCCGCACGATCCTGGAGCGGCAGTTGAAGGTTCACTACCCGAGTCTGCGTAACGGCGATTCGCTGTTCCAGGACTACGAGGGCGCGGACTTTTCCACGCTGGACCACGGGGGCTACCGCAAGGTCTTGACCGACATCGCCAAGCTCCAGAGCCGGCTGTTCAACAACACCAAGTTCGACACCCTGATCCGCTACGGCTGCGGCAACCTGTTTTACGTCGTCGCCGAGGATGGCATCTTCGCGCCGCACGAGATCCCCGTGTCCTGGGGCCTGCTCGTGCGTCGCGGCGGGGTGGTGGAGCTGCGGCAGAAACCCGTCTGGCAGAACGTCGAGGAAGCCTGCCGCCTGGCCGTCCTGCACAAGATCGCCGCCGCGGGCACGCGGGCGCTCAACCGGTCGCAGGGCATCGAGTTCGAGGACATCCTGGAGGCGCGGCGGCTGGGGTGACAGGATCTCGTCCGCAGATTACGCAGATTTACGCGGATTGAAGGCAGGGGTTCGTAGCTTCGGAAGCGGTTGCCGTCCGCCTTTTCTGCTTCCCAAGAAATAATCTGCGTAATCTGCGAACAAAACTTCCGCGTATTTATTGGATCGTCACGGTTCCCTTCGTGCTGTTCCCCGGCGTGTAGGCGCCGGCCGGGTCCGCCGCGAGCTTGATTTTCACCGTCCCCGCGCGACCGCCGGGCAGGGGGACGACTTCCAGGCCGGTGCTGAATTTGCCCGCGGGTAGCGTGACGGCGTTGGTGCCGGCGGGCAGGACGACGCCGCGGTTGGCGAGTTGGTAATCCACGTCGCGCCGGGCCGTGCTGGCGGCCTGGACCTTGAAGCGCACGGTCAGCGGTCCGGCGGCCGTGCCCGCGTCGCCGCCGTTGCGGGTCAGGCGGAAGCGGCCAGGCTGCGCGGGGTCGCCCAGGGCGGCCACGGGGTCGGTGGCCGCGAGGGTGACGACCTCCGGGGACGCGACGGGCGGGGGTGTGGTCGTCGGGTTGACAGTAAACGTTCCCGCGCTGTCCGGTCCGGGCCGGTTATCGGCGTCGAGCACCGCGAGGGGGCCGCTGCCCGCCCCGGCGGGCACGGTGAAGGTGGCGTAACGGGCGGAAACGACCGTCAACGGCGCCACCGGGGCCGCGCCGCCGGCGGTCGCGGCCGGGAAGCGCACGCCCGTGGCCCCGACGAGGTTCTCCCCGAGGAGGACGACCGGGTCCCCGACGCGGCCGTTGCTCGGGGAGAGCGTGCGGACGACGGGCCGCGGCCGGGGCAGGCCGAGGTCGAGACGGAACACGGTGGCCGCCTCCCCCTGCTGACCGGCGGCGACGCCGTAGAGCCGGCCGTCGCTGCCCTGGGTCAGGGCGGCCTGCGGGTAGCCGCCGTCCGCGCCGTTGCCGGTGAAGGCATACAGGGTGACGTAGCCGCCGCCGGGGCCGACGCGGTAGATCGTGCCCGCGTCGAAGGCGCCGCCGCGCCGGGTGGTGCCGTAGAGGAAGCCATCGCTGGCGACGAGCAACTCGGCGAAGGCGTCGTAGCCCGTGCCGTCCGTTGGGTTGAAGCCGTAGAGCAGGGTGAAGTTGCCGTCAAAGGCGTTCAGCTGGAAGACGCCGCCGTAGTTCAGCGGGCCGCCGGCGCGGGTGACGCCGTAAAGGTTGCCGCTGGGGTCCTCCGCCAACGGCCGGGGCAGGGCGCCGTCGGCGTTGCCGGTGAAGGAATAGACGATCTGCCGGCTGCCGTCCGGGTTGACGCGGAAGATCGTGCCCAGGTTGGCGAACCCGCCCGCGAGGGTCGCGCCGTAGAGGCCACCGGAGAAGTTGGCTGCGGAGCGCCGCAGCAGACGGCCGGCAGGGTTGGCGGCGTCGGGGCTGCCGGCAAACTCGGCGACCTCCGCAAGCCCGCCGTCGGGCACGGTGACGCGGAACACGGTGCCGAAGTTCCCGAACCCGCCGAACTCGGCCGAGCCGTAGAGGTTGCCGTCGTCAGCCTGGACGAGCTCGGCCGTGGGCGTGGCGCCGGGGAAGCCGAGGTTGAAGGCCGCGAGGGGTTGCAGGCCGGCGCCGTTGGTCCCCAGGCGGTAGAGCAGGCCGCGGTCGTTGGGGCCCCCGGCGAGGGTGGCGCCGTAGAAGCGCCCGTCGCGCGCCTGGACGAGCCCGCCCTCGGGCCGCGCGCCATCCCCCGGCGGGCCGGTGAAGGCGTAGAGGACGGTGAAGTTGTTCCCGTTGGCGTCGAGGCGGAAGACGGTCCCCTGGTCGAAGGCGCCGCCGCGGCTGGCGGTGCCGTAGAAGAGGCCGTCGGCGCCCTGGGCGAGCGGGGCGTAGGTCAGGCGACCCTCGGTGTTGGGGAACAGCCGGTGCAGGACGGTAAGGGAACCGACCTGCGCGCGCCCGGCCGGGGCGGCGGCCAGCCAGAGGAGCAGGACGAGGAGCGAGCGGCGCATCATAGAAACTTACGGGGAGCAGCAAACGGGCCGTGGGCCCGGCGCGGAGGTCAGACTCTGGCGTAGAGTTCAAGACACCGCCGCACCACCGCTGGCCAGGAGAACTCGGCCAGCGCCCGCCGCCGGCCGGCCGCGCCCATCGCCGCGGCCTCCGCGGGGTGGGCGCGGAGCCAGCGCAGGCGGGCGCCCAGCGCCGCGGGATCGTTGGGCGGGACGACGAAGCCGGTTTCCCCGTCCACGACGATCTCCGGTAGGGAGGCCACGTCCGTGCACACGACCGGGCGGGCGCAGGCCATCGCCTCCAACAACGTCTGGCCGAGCAGCTCCGGCACGCGGCTCCCGGCGCCGTCGCGGGACGTGCGGTAAACGCTGGGCAGCACGAGGGCCAGGCACGTTGACAGGGCCCCGGTGAGTTCGGCGTCCGCGCAATCCGGGCGGAACCGGACAGGCCGACCGGCGGTGAGTTCCCGGAGGTAGCGGAGGTAGTCGTCCCCGGCGGGACGCCCGATGATCTCCAGCCGCAGGCCGGCGCGGTCCGCGGTCGGCGGGATGGCGCGGATGAGGTCGTCCACGCCCTTGTGCGGGAACAGCCGCCCGACGTAGAGGACGGGCGCGTTTTCCGCGGGCGGGAGAACGTCGGCGGGTCGGAACTTTTCCCCGTCCACGCCGCCGAGGATGACGTGCGCGCGGGAAAAATCGGCTTGCCGCGACACCTGCCGGGAATACTCGGAGATGTGCAGGTGCCCGTGATACCAGCGGTCTGTGTTGACGTAGGCCGACACGTCCCAGCCGCCGCCGCCGAGGTCGGTGGTGAAGACCCGTCGGCCCGTCAGCCGCCCCAGGGCCGCCGCCAGGGAGGAGGCGAGGACGTGCGTCTGGTGGCAGTGGATCACGTCGTGACGCCACACCTCCGGGACGAGGCCCCAGGCCAACGGGTTGTGTCGTTGCCCGCGCCCGCGCCACGGCCGGGGCAGGACGCGCACGCGCAGACCCTCCTGGGGGCGCGTTTCCAGCGGCCGTTCCCCGAAGGATAGCAGGGTCGTCGG
>CAXTFX010000115.1:0-10754 GCA_964243185.1 uncultured Chthoniobacterales bacterium | reverse complement strand
ACCCCCACGTTTCCCCGCTCGGGGCCAAGGGCGTCGGCGAGATCGGCACCACCGGCAGCGCGGCGGCCGTGGCCAACGCCGTCTTCCACGCCACCGGCCGCCGCGTGCGCCGCCTGCCCATCCGGCCCGACGACCTGCTGCTCTGAGGCCCGGAGGGAACGGACGGGTCCCTCCCGGCGCCAAAACGAGCCGTCCAACAGAATTCAGCGCTCCACGGTTCCCACCCCGGCGGCCGCGATGCCGTCCAACTCCGCCAGGGTTCCCGGCGAGAGCGTCAGCCGGGCGGCGGCCAGGTTCTCGCGCAGGTGGGCGACCGAAGAGGTGCCGGGAATCAAGAGGAGGTTAGGCGAGCGGTGCAGCAGCCAGGCCAGCGCGACCTGCATCGGCGTGGCCCCGAGCCGGCCCGCCACGGCCGACAGGGTGCTCGACTGTAGCGGCGAGAAGCCGCCGAGCGGGAAGAAGGGCACAAAGGCGATGCCCTGCCGGGCCAGGTCGTCGAGGAGGGCATCGTCCTCGCGGTGGGCCAGGTTGTATTGGTTTTGCACGCAGACGATGGGGGTGATGGCCTGCGCCTCGGCCACCTGGGCGGCCGTGACGTTGCTGATGCCAAGGTGGCGGACCAACCCCTGGCGCTGGAGGTCGGCCAGCACCTTGACCGGCTCGGCGACGGAGCCTTCCCCGGGGCCGTGACCCGCGCCCGCGCCCATGTGGCGGTAGTTGACGACGTCGAGCGCGTCCAGACCCAGGTGGCGCAGGTTGTCGTGAACGCCGGCGGTCAGCTCCGCGGGCGAGGTGGCCGGCTGCCAGGACCGGTCGGCCGGCCGGCGGGCGCCGAGCTTGGTGACGATCACCAGACCGGCGGGGTAAGGGTGCAAGGCTTGGCGGATGATCTGGTTGGTGACGTGCGGGCCGTAGAAGTCGCTGGTGTCAATGTGGTTCACCCCGGCCGCGACGGCCTCGCGCAGCACGGCGACGGCACCGTCCGGGTCCTTGGGCGGCCCCCAGACGCCGGGGCCGGCCAACTGCATCGCGCCGTAGCCGAGGCGTTGGACCGTCAGGGAGGTGCCGGGAAACGTGAACCGGCCGCCGAGGTTGGTTTCACCGGTGGGGCTGCTCGCGGTTGGCGCTGACATGAACCAAACTAAGGGGGGCGCGTAACAGAAGTCAACGACTGAAACCTGTAACGCGGCGTTGCGGCGGGCGGGAGAAGTTTCGGCGACGCGCGTGGAGTGGCGAAGCCCATCGCGCCGCACCCGATCCCCCGCGGCCCGGGCGACCCCGACGGGTGCAGCCCCCTGGTCGGGCACATCCCTGATCCTCCGCGGGTCTTAGGCGTCCGCGCGGTTGGCTGGTCCAGCCGAGCCGCGCACGCTCGGTGCCAACCCCGCCAAGCCGGCGCTCAGGACGGCGATGGTCCCGAGGGCCAGACGCAAGCTCGTCTGGTCGGCCACCCAACCGATCAGGGGCGGTCCGACGAGGAACCCGCCGTAGCCCGCCGTGCTCACGACCGAGATGGCGATCCCGGGCGTGACGCCCACAACCCGCCCTGCCGCGCTGAAGGCGATGGGGATAATCGTGGCAGAACCCGCCCCGACGGCCGCGAAACCCACCAGCACCGCCCACGGTTGACTGATGCCGAGCGCGAGAGTCATCCCAGCGACCGCGAGCCCCCCGCCCCACCGGACCGTCCGCACCGGCCCGAGCCACGCGATGGTGGCGTCGCCGCCAAAACGACCCGCTGCCATCGTCAGGGAAAACGCCGCGTAACCCGCCGCCGCCAGCCCCTCCCCCGTGCCGAGCGAACGCCGCAGGAACACCGCGCCCCAGTCGGCCATCGCCCCCTCGCCCAGCAGGACGCAGAACGCGACCAGCCCGAGCAGGAGCAGTTGCCGGCGACCCCGCGCCGCCTCCCCAGCCACGACCGCCGGGACCGTCCCGGCCGGGGGCTCCCGTTCCTCGTTCCGCTCCGGCCACAGGTGCGGCGACACGAGCAGGACGACGGTGCCCAGGGCAAGCGCCGCGCCCGTGAGGTGCGCCCCCAACCCGACCCCACCCGCGGCCAGCAACCCGCCGCACGCCGCGCCCGTCAACCCGCCGACGCTCCACAGGGCGTGAAAGGAGGACATGATCGGCCGGCCGAAGCGGCGCTCCACCGCCACGGCCTGGGCGTTGATGGCCACGTCCATCGCCCCGTGCCCCGCGCCAAAGCAGAACAGCGCTACCGCTAACCACGGCAAGCTCGGCGCCAAGGCCAGCCAGGGCAGCGAAAAACAGTTCCACACCGACAACACGCGGCTGAGGGACCGGCAGCCGTAACGGTGCACCAGCCAGCCCGCGAGCGGCATGGCCAGCACCGCCCCGAGCGCCGCGGCCAGCAGCGCCCCGCCGAGGAGGCTGTGGCTCAGACCCAGCTTGGTCTGCACCGCCGGAACGCGCGCGGCCCAGTTGGCGAAAACCGCGCCGTTCGAGAAGAACAGGGCCGCCAGCGACCACCGGGCCAGGTGGAGAGAAGGAACGACGGTCGGTGTTACCCGGGCAACCGGGGCGGAGGGCAAAGTCGGGTTCATGCGGGGAAGCGATCCTGGGGCGAGGTGCCGCGCTTCAGGCGCGGATGACCGTGATCCCCCGCTGGCGGTAGGGTTCGAGAACGTCCTCCGCGGCAGAATTATCCGTCACGAGGTGCGTCAGGACGTTCAAGGGTCCCACGACGTAGGGCAGCGCCGTGTCCAGCTTCTCGGCCGCCGCGAGCGCGACCACGTCGGCGGCTTGCGCGACGATGGTGCGTTTGAGGTGCAATTCCTCGTGATAGGTCGTCGTCAGCCCCGCCTCGACGTGCACGCCGCAGATCCCCAGGAAGCACACGTCGGCGCGGATGCCGCGGAGGGCCTCGACGGTCCCTTCCCCCACGTTGACCATCGCCTCCCGGAACAGCCGGCCCCCGGCCATGATGACCTCGATACCCGGGTGCTCGGCCAGGGCCAGCGCGTTGGGCGGACTGTGGGTGACCACCGTCGCGCGCAGGCCGGCCGGGAAACGGCGGGCGACTTCCAACGCCGTCGTGCCGCCGTCCAGAAAGATCACCTGACCCGGGCGCACCAGCCGTGCCGCCGCGGCGGCGATGGCGTTTCGGGCGGAGCCCGCGGTTTCGCGCCGTTCCCGCGTGGCGTAGGGCGCGGTGGCCCCGGCGGGCGGCCGGGGCAGCGCGCCGCCGTGAACGCGCTGGAGCAGGCCGGCGGCGGCGAGCTCTTGTAGGTCGCGCCGGATGGTGTCGGTGGAAACTGCCAGCGAGACGCTGAGTTGGGCGGCGAGCACTTTGCCGTCGCGCCGGAGCGCCTCCAGGATGCGCTGACGCCGCTCGGGGGTGAACAGTTCTTTCGGGGCCGCGTTCTGCTGCTTCATGCGGTTATATGCACGTTTGCTCGGACTTTTGCAAACTTCTTTTCCGCCTTTAGGCGTTGCCGGACCGTGCCCAGCTAAAAATCCTTGATGTTTAATGCACGGATTAGTTAGTCCTGATGCGATAAAGGTTTCGCTCCCCTATGAACCCTACTCCCTCCCTACTCCCCAAACGGCTCCTGACCTTCGGCTTAACGGCGTTCGCCGCCATTGTCACGACCACTCTCCCGCCGGACGCCGCGGCGCAGGCCGGCGCGAAAAAGCTCACCTCCGTCGGTGTCACCGTCGGTGACCTGGGCAACCCGTTCTTCGTCCAGCTCGGCAAAGGCGCGGAGGCCAAGGCCAAAGAGCTCGGGGGTGCCGGCGTGAAGGCGACGACCGTTTCCGGCGCTTACGATCTCAACCAACAGGTCAACCAGATGGAGAACTTCGTCTCCTCCGGGGTGAACCTCATCATCCTGGGTGCCGCCGACTCCAAGGGCATCGCCCCGGCCGTCAAGCGCGCCAAGCAGGCTGGGGCGACGATCGTCGCCGTGGACGTGGGCGCCGAGGGCGGCGTGGATGCCACGGTGACCTCCAACAACGTGCAGGCCGGTGAGCAGGGCGCGCAATACATCGTGGACCGGCTCAAGGGGCAGGGTAACGTGGTCATCATCAACGGCCCTCCGGTCACAGCCGTGCAGGATCGGGTTAGTGGCGCCCTGTCGGTCTTCAAGAAGGCCCCCGGCATCAAAATCCTGTCCCAGGACCAGAACGCGGGCGGCAGCCGCGACGGCGGGCTGCGCGTGATGACAGACCTGCTCTCGGCCAACCCGAAGATTGACGCCGTTTTCGCCATCAACGACCCGACCGGGATCGGCGCGGACCTCGCCGCCAAGCAGGCCCGGCGCAGCGAGTTCTTCATCGTCGGCGTGGACGGCGCGCCTGACGCGGAGGTCGCGTTGAAGGACAAGAACAGCTTGTTCGTCGCCTCGGCCTCCCAGGACCCCTACGCGATGGCCGCCAAGGCGGTGGAGGTCGGCTACAACGTCATGCAGGGCAAAAAGCCCGAGCAGCCCATCGTCCTGATCCCGACCAAGCTCATCACCCGCGACAACGTGGGCGAATACAAGGGCTGGACGAGCAAATAACAAACGGTCCGAGTTCGTTCGCCGCGCACCCGGTGGCCCGGGATCGGGTGCGCGGCGGTCAGGCTAACCCCCGAACCGACTTCCTGCCGTGGTGACTTCCCCCGCTCCCGCCACCGCGGCGCCCGCGCTGGAGATGCGCGGGATTGACAAGTCTTTCCCGGGCGTGCGCGTCTTGAAGGGCGTGAACTTCGAGGTGCGCGCCGGGGAGATTCACGCCCTGATGGGCGAGAACGGGGCGGGGAAGTCCACCCTGATGAAGATCCTCGCCGGTGCCTACCAGGCCGACGCGGGTGAGGTGCGGATCGAGGGCCGGCCGATGACGCTCGGCGATCCGGCGGCTTCCCGGCGCTCTGGCGTCACGCTCATCTACCAGGAGATCTCCCTCGCGCCGAATCTCACCGTCGCCGAAAATATCTTCCTCGGGGACGAGCGCACGCGGGCCGGCGGCGCGTTGGTGGACCGGGCGAAGATGCACCGCGAAGCCGCCACCGTGCTCCAGAAGCTGGGGGCGCCCTTCGCCCCCGAGGTGCCCGCCAGCCAGCTCTCCGTTGCCGAGCAGCAACAGGTGGAAATCGCCCGCGCCCTCCAGCGCCGGAGCCGGGTGCTCATCATGGACGAGCCCACGGCCTCGCTCTCCGACCGGGAAACCGAGCGGCTGTTCGCCCTCATCCGCCAACTCCGCGCGGAGGGGCTGGCCATCGTCTATATCTCCCACCGCATGGCCGAGGTGTATGCCTTGGCCGACCGCGTCAGCGTCCTGCGCGACGGCGCGTCCGTCGGCACGCTGGAGCGCAGCGAGCTCTCCGCCGAGCGTCTCATCCACATGATGGTCGGCCGCCCGCTCGGGGATTTCTACCGACGCCAGCAACACGAGACCGGGAGCGAGCACGTGCTGGAAACGAAGGATTTGCGCGACGACCGCAAGGTGCGCGGCGTCTCCCTCACCCTGCGCCCCGGCGAGATCGTCGGCCTGGCGGGTCTGGTCGGGGCGGGGCGGACGGAAACGGCCCGGCTCATCTTCGGCGCCGACCGGCCCACGGGCGGACAGGTGTTCCTCAACGGCCGCGAGGTGCGTTTCCGCGGTCCGCTGGACGCCGTGCGGGCGGGGGTCGGCTACGTGCCCGAGGACCGCAAGGGGCAGGGTCTTTTCCTGGAGATGTCCGCCCGCGAGAACATCACGATGAACGTGCTCAACCGCGAGTCCGCCAGCGGGGTGCTCCGGTTCGGGCGACTGGCGAGCGTAACCCAGCAAGCCATCCGTGACTTTGCCATCCGCGTCGCCGGCCCCGCGGCCCGCGCGGGCGGCCTCTCCGGCGGCAACCAGCAGAAGCTCCTGCTCGCCCGGTGGCTGGAGATCGGCCCGAAGGTGCTGCTCCTGGACGAGCCCACCCGCGGGGTGGACATCGGCGCGAAGAGCGAGATCTACCGCATCGTCGGCGACCTCGCCGCGAAGGGTGTTGCCATCTTGTTCATCTCCAGCGAGTTGCCAGAGGTCATCGGGGTCAGCGACCGCGTGCTCGTCATGCGCGAGGGCCGGTTGGCCGGCGAGCTCCGCGGCGGTGGCGGCACGGACGCGATCACGCAGGAGAACATCATGGCGCTTGCCACGGGTGCCGCCGCCACGGCATCGGTCTGAGCCCCACCTCCCCCCTATGGAAACCCCCACGCCCATCATGCAGGGCAGCGGCGAACCGCTCACTCCGGCCGCCCCCGTCCCCTCTCCGCAGGCCCTCGCCGCGGCGGGTCGCTTCAGCGGTCTCCGGCAGGCCATCGGCATCCTGCCCGTGCTGATCCTGATCTGCGTGCTGTTCGCCTTCCTCACTCCGAACTTCCTGACGTCCAACAACCTGATCAACGTTGTCCGGCAGGCTTCCATCAACATCGTCCTTGCCACCGGCATGACCTTCGTCATCCTCACCGGCGGGATTGATCTCGCCGTTGGCTCCATCCTGGGGGTGACGGCGGTGATCGCGATGTCGGCTTCGCTTTCCCCGGCGTTTGGGTGGGCCGCGGTGCCCGCGGCGCTCGCGTCCGGCTTGCTGCTGGGAGGTTTGACCGGGGCAACCATCGCCTACATCGGCCTGCCGCCGTTCATCGTTACCCTAGGCACCTACACGGCCTTGCGCGGGGCGGCCTACCTGCTGGCGAACGGCACGACGATCATCAACAACGACATCGCCTTCGGCTGGATCGGCGGCGACTACCTCGGGCCGGTGCCGTGGCTGGTGATCTTCGCGCTCCTGGCGGTGCTCGCCAGCGGTTTCATCCTCCGGCGCACGGTCCTGGGAGTGCGCATCTACGCCGTCGGCGGCAACCCCCTCGCCGCCCGGCTCACGGGTATCCGCGTCCCGCTCGTGCTGATCTTCGTCTATGCGGCCAGCGGGTTTCTTGCGGCCCTCGGCGGGGTGATGAGCGCCAGCCGGCTCTACAGCGCCAACGGCCGGCTGGGCGAAGGCTACGAGCTGGACGCCATCGCGGCGGTCATCCTCGGCGGCACCAGCTTCTCCGGCGGCATCGGGACGATCTCCGGCACGCTGTTGGGTGCGCTCATCATCGCTACGCTCAACAATGGCCTGACGTTGATGAACGTCTCCTTCTTCTGGCAACTCGTCGTCAAAGGTCTCGTCATCATCATCGCCGTCACGGTGGACAAGCTCCGCACGCGCTCGACGGCGCACTGACAAACCGCCGGCGCCGGGATCTGCTAACCGCGGAACGTTTCGCCGGCATTAACGTTTACTCCAACCGCGCTCGATCCGGCCAAACTCAGACAACCTCAGCACTGACGATGCGCGAAAAATCAATGCCGACCGTTCCCGTCAATCCGTTTGGCTGTCCCGAATCCCCCCAACACATGAACACCCCCAAACCCTACCCCGCTACCCGCACCGCCCGCACTTGGCTGACCGTCGGCCTCTGCGGTCTTCTGTCCACCGCCGCTGCCTGGCTTCCGGGCACCAGCCACGCGCAGGCCGCCAAATCCAGCAAACCCCGGATCGCCCTCGTGATGAAGTCCTTGGCCAACGAGTTCTTCCTCACGATGGAAAAGGGCGCCCGCGAATACCAGGCCGGGCACGCGGGCGACTTCGAGCTGCTCGCCAGCGGCACGAAGAACGAGACGGACGTTTCCCAACAGATCAACCTCGTCGAGCAGGCCATCGGCCAGCACGTGGATGCCATCGTCATCGCCCCGGCCGACTCCAAGGCGCTCATCGCGGCCTGCAAGAAGGCGATGGACGCCGGAATCGTCGTCGTCAACATAGACAACAAGCTTGACGCCGGCGTGTTGACCGAGCGCACCCTTAAGATCCCCTTCGTCGGCCCCGACAACCGCGCGGGCGCCAAATTGGCGGGTGACTACCTCGCCAAGCAGCTCCAGAGCGGCGACAAAGTCATCGTGCTCGAAGGCGTGCCCAGCGCCTTCAACTCCATCCAGCGCCGCAGCGGCTTCGAGGACAGCATCAAGGCCGCCGGTTTGAACGCGGTCGCCACGCAGTCCGGCAGTTGGGAAACGGCCAAGGCCAACCAGGTCACCTCCGCGCTCCTGACCGAGCACCCGGACGTGAAGGCGATCCTCGCCGCGAACGACAACATGGCCCTCGGCGCCGTCTCCGCCCTGCGCCAGGCGGGCAAGACGGACACGGTGAAGGTCGTCGGATTCGACAACATTTCCGCGGTGCAGGCCCTCATCAAGGAAAACAAGGTCCTCGCCACCGTGGACCAGCACGGCGATAAGCTCGCGGTCTTTGGCATCGAATACGCCCTGAAGATGCTCCGGGACAAGGCCGCCCCGGAGGACCAGCAGACGCCCGTGGACCTCGTCACCTTGGCGCAGTTGAAGTAACGGCTCTCCCCCCGTGGACCATCCGCCACGGCTACGGGTCGCCGGCTTGTCAAAAGCCTACGCTGGCCCCGTCCTGCAAGACCTCGTCCTGGAACTGTTCCGGGGCGAGGTCCTCGCGCTCACCGGCGAGAACGGCGCGGGCAAGTCCACCCTGTGCCGCATCCTCGCCGGGCTGGAGCGCGCGGACGCCGGGACCCTGGAACTCGACGGCCAACCCTACGCCCCGGGTTCCCGACGCGAGGCTGAGGCTCGGGGCATCCGGCTCGTGTTGCAGGAGTTAAACACGATCTCAACGCTGTCCGTCGCCGAGAACATCTTCTTCACGCGCCTGCCCACCCGTGGGGCCGGCATCATCCACCGCGGCCGGCTGCACGAGGAAGCCTCGCGGATCATGCGCGATTTCGGGCTGCGCGATATTGACCCCGGCACCCCGGCCGGCGCGCTGGGCGTGGGCGCCCGTCAGCTCGTGGAGATCGCCGCGACGGTGTCCCGGCCCTGCGACGTGCTCATCCTGGACGAACCCACGGCGGCCCTGAGCGGCGCCGAGACCGAGCTCCTGCTCGGGCAGGTCCGCCGCCTGCGGGAACGCGGCACGACCATTATTTACATCTCGCACCGGTTGGAAGAGGTCCAGCGCATTGCGGACCGCATCACGGTGCTGCGCGACGGGCGACTAGTCGGCACGTTCGCCACCGCCGAGGTTTCCCTGGACCACGTCATCCGGCTGATGGTTGGCCGGGAGCTCGCCGAGAGCGCCCGCACCCGGCCGGCGGCGTCGAACCCGAAGGACCTCGCGCTCCGCGTCGAAAACCTCTGCGCCGGGCCGCGGGTGCGGGATGTTTCCTTCGAGTTGCGGCGCGGCGAAATCCTCGGCTTCGCCGGCCTGATGGGCTCCGGGCGGACCGAGACGGTGCGGGCGATCTTCGGGGCCGACCCGCCGGAGTCTGGCACGATCACTCTCCCGGGCCGGGATGCGCCGACGCCCCTGCGCGGCCCGCACGAGGCCGTCCGGCGCGGGCTCGCGTTTCTGACGGAAGACCGCAAGCACCAGGGCCTGTTCACCCCGCTGGCCCTGCGCGCGAACGCCACCATTACCGATCTGCCCAAGGTTGCGGGAGCCGGCGGCCGGATTGACGCCACGCGGGAGCGCGCCGTCGCGCAGGGGTTCCGCGAGCAACTCGCCATCCGTTCCGCGAGCGTGGAGCAGCCCGTGCGAAATCTTTCCGGGGGCAACCAGCAGAAGGTCGTCGTGGCAAAGTGGCTCCACCGGGGCTTCGACGTGTTCCTGCTGGACGAGCCGACGCGCGGCATTGACGTCGGCGCGAAGGCGGAAATCTACCGGTTGCTGGACGAACTCGCCGCGGCCGGGAAGGCGGTGTTGGTCGTCTCCTCGGACCTGAAGGAATTGATGACGGTGTGCGACCGGATCGCCGTCATGTCCGCCGGGCGGCTCGCCGCCACCTTCGCGCGCGGCGAGTGGACCCAGGACCGCATCATAGCCGCCGCGTTCAGCGGCCACCGCGGCGGGGCGGACCACCTCGAACGGGCCCCGGACGCCGTCGCGACCGCCTGAACCGTCCCCCGCCGCCATGTTCCGGTCCATCCGCTTTCTCCGCAACCAGTTCGCGCTGCTCGCCGTGCTGTTGGGGCTGATCCTTTTCTTCGGGTTCACCACGCGGTATTTCTTCAGCGTCACCACCGTGCGGACCATCGCCAACGAGATCCCGGCGGACCTGCTGGTGGCCGTGGGGATGACCTTCGTGCTCATCAGCGCCGGCGTGGACCTCTCCGTCGGTTCCATCCTGGCCGTCAGCGGCGCGACGTTGGGCGTCCTGCTCGTGGACCACGGCTGGGCGTTGCCGTGGGCCGTCGTGGGCTGCGTGGCGATGGGGCTGCTCTGCGGGGCGGTCAACGGCTGGCTGACGACGCAGTTTTCCCTGCCCTCGTTCATCGTCACGTTGGGGACCTTGGAGGTGGCCCGCGGCGCGGCGTATTCGCTTACCCAATCGCAGACCAAGTATATCGGGCTGCCCATTGAGCGGGTCACCACCACGTCCTTCCTCGGCCTGGACCTGACGTTCTGGTTCGCGCTGGCGGTCGTGGCGTTGGCGCAATTCGTCCTCTCCCGGACCGTGTTCGGCCGCTACCTCGTCGCCCTCGGCACCAACGAGGAAGCTCTGCGGCTCTCCGGGGTGCGGCCGGGGCCGATCCGCTTCACCGTCTTCGCCTTGAGCGGCGTGCTCTCGGCGCTGGCGGCGGTCATCCACTGCTCCCGACTCGCCTCGGCGGACCCGAACGCGGGCGGCGGCTCCGAGCTCCCGGCCATCGCGGCGGTCGTCATCGGCGGCACCAGCCTGATGGGCGGCCGCGGCTCGGTCGTGAGT
>CAXTFX010000114.1:0-10791 GCA_964243185.1 uncultured Chthoniobacterales bacterium | reverse complement strand
GGCACGCGGCGTCCGGCCTGGCGGGCACGCCGGCGGCCGCGCTCGCCGGCCTGCGCGGGCCCGTCGCGGACCTGCTCCGGCCCTCGCTCGCCGCCGCCTGACCGAGCTTCCCCGCCATGCCTGCCGCCCCCGGAACCGACGTGTTCGAGGAGACCCGCACCGCGGAGGACGAGGCCGTCGAACAACCCTGGAACGTGGTCGTCCACAACGATCCCATCACGAAAATGGATTACGTGACGATGGTTTTCCAACGCCTCTTCGGCTACGCCCGCGAGCGGGCCGAACGGCACATGATGGAGGTCCACCAGACGGGCCGCTCCATCGTCTGGAGCGGGGGGCGCGAGCGCGGGGAGTTTTACGTCCAACAACTTCACGGCTACCAGTTGCTCGCCACCCTGGAGAAGTCTGCCTAGAGGGGGCATCCCCCGCCGCGCATGATCCTCCGCCCGGACCCCGCCGGTAAATCCCTCGTCCTCGCGGACCTGGAACCGTTCATCATCCTGCTCCTGCGCGAGCTGCCCGCCGCGTCCGACCCTGGCGAGCACCCGGCCGCCCGCGCGCGGCTGTTCCCCGCGCCGAGCCACGCCCCGGGCGAGGACGAGCTCCGGGAAGACTGGCGGCAGTTCGTGGAACCGGACCTGGCCCACCTCTTTCTGACCAGCCGGGAAACGGTCGAGGAGGACCTGAAGTCGCTGGACCACAATACCCCTAAGTCCCTGCTCTTCGGCGTCAAGGGCGAGGTCCCCGCGCCCTACGAGGCCACGCGCGCCGCCCTGACCCTGCCCCGTTCGCACCTGGAAGCGTGGTTGAGCGTGCTCAACCAGGCCCGGCTGGTCCTCGGGGCGCGGCACAACATCGGGGAGAGCGACATCAACGTGCGCCTGGAAGACCTGTCCGAGGACGACCGGCTGCGGATGATGGTGCAGATGCACTTCGCCGAGGTCGTTCACCACCTGCTCCTCGAACCGCCGACCGCGGAGGAGGACCGCGGCACGTTGCGCACGCACTTCGCCAACCTGCTGCGCCACCTGCACCAGCACGTGGGGGACCTGCTCTCCGGCCGGGACGGCGCGTTGTTGCGGATCAACTTCTACGACGTGGTGCAGCAACTCATCCTGCGGGAACTGGGGTTCGGTTAGCATCCCTCCGGCGTCAAGGCGGGAGGGACGACCCCCAGAGATAGTTTTTGACGACGCCCGGATTCAATTCCGCCGGTTGGCGCGCTCCCCAACCGGCTGCGTTTCCCGTTGCCTCAAACCCCCGCGGATGGTAGTTTTAACGAAATTCGCCATGCCCCATCCCAACGAGAAAATTGATCCCATCGACGTAGCGGAGGAGATGTCCCGCTCCTTCCTGGATTACTCCATGTCCGTGATCGTGGCCCGCGCGTTGCCCGACGTGCGCGACGGGCTCAAGCCCTCCCAGCGGCGCATCCTCTTCGCCATGCGCGGCCTCGGCGTGCTGCCCGGGCGCAAGCACCTCAAGTGTGCCAAGATCGTGGGTGAGACGATGGGTAACTACCATCCGCACGGCGACCAGGCAATTTACCCGACCCTCGTTCACATGGCCCAACCGTGGGCCATGCGCGAGTTGCTCATCGAGGGGCAAGGGAACTTCGGCAGCGTGGAGGGCGACCCGCCGGCATCCATGCGTTACACCGAGGCGCGGCTCCAGCCGCTCGGCGCGGCGCTGATGACCGACCTCGACCAGGACACGGTGGACTTCGTGCCGAACTATGACGAGTCCACCACGGAACCGCGCGTGCTGCCGGCCGCCTTCCCGAACCTGCTCGTCAACGGCGGCGTGGGGATTGCCGTGGGGATGTCCACGAACATCCCGCCGCACAACCTGGGCGAGGTCATTGAAGGGATCTGCGCCCAGGTGGACCGCCCGGAGATCACCAGCGACGAGCTGCGGCAATACATCAAGGGCCCGGATTTCCCGACCGGTTGCCAGCTTCACGGGTTGTCCGGCATCCGGCAATACACGACGACCGGGCGCGGCAGCGTCAAGGTCCGGGGCAAAGCCATCATCGAACAAACCAAGGCCGGCCGGGAACAAATCGTTCTCACGCAGATTCCCTACGGCGTGAACCGCGCCGTGCTCGTCGAGCGCATCGCCGACCTGGTGAACACGAAGGTCATCACCGACATCACGGCGGTCCGGGACGAGTCGGACGAGAACACCCGCGTGGTCATCGAGATCAAACGCGAGGCGATCCCGCAGATCGTCATCAACAACCTCTACGCGAACACGGCGCTGGAAACGTCGTTCTCCGTGAACATGCTGGCCATTGACCACGGCCGGCCGAAGCTGCTGTCGATCAAGGACGCCTGCGCCGCGTATATCGAACACCGCCGCGAGGTCGTGCTGCGGCGCACGCGCTACCAACTGCGGGCCGCGGAGGAAAAGGCCGAGCAGTTGGAAGGTTATCTCATCGCGCAAGCGAACCTGGATGATTTCATCCGCATCATCCGCGAAAGCGCCAACCGCGACGAGGCGCGCGAGAAACTGATGGCCTATCAGTTCAGCCGCGCTGAGGTGGAAGCCTTTGGCGTGCGGGTCCGCGACGAGCAGCGTCTGGTGAACGGGCGGTATTTATTCAGCGACAAGCAGGTTGGACACATCCTGGATTTGCGCCTGTATCAACTGACCGGCTTGGAACGCGGTAAGATCGTGGAAGAATACACCGAGTTGCTGACCACCATTGATGACCTGTTGGACATCCTCGCGCGCGAACCGCGGGTGTTAGCCATCATCAAAGACGAGCTGCTCGCCGTTAAAGCCAAGTATGCGACGCCGCGCCTGACGGAGATCGTGCCCGACGCGGGCGAGATCAACATCGAGGACCTCATCGCCAACGAGGGTTGCATCATCACCATCACCCACCGCGGCTTCATCAAGCGCACGGCCGTGAGCGAGTTTCGCTCCCAGCGCCGGGGCGGCAAGGGGCTCATCGGCATGACCACGCGCGAGGGCATGACGGACACCGACGCGGGCGACTTCGTGGAACACCTGTTCACGGCGTCCACGCATGATTACCTGATGTTCTTCACCAAGACGGGCCGCTGCTACGTCGAGCGCGTGTATTCCATCCCCGAGATGGCGCGCACGGCGAAGGGCCGCTCGATGGCCAATTTCCTGGAGTTGCGCCCGGAGGAGACCATCGCTGCGACCATTCGGGTCCAAGGCAAGGCCGCCGGCGAGGGCGAGACCTGGGACGACGCGCTGCACGTCGTCTTTGCCACGCGCTCGGGCATCGTGAAGAAAACCAACCTTTCGGACTACGCCAACGTGCGCCGGGGCGGCATCATCGCCATCCGCATTGAGGAGGGGGACGAGTTGATCGAGGCCGAGTTGACCAACGCCAACGACGAACTGGTGCTGATCACCCGCGAGGGCATGAGCCTGCGCTTCCGCGAGGACGACATGCGCCCGACCGGCCGCGACGCGGTGGGCGTGTGGGGCATCCGTCCCGAGGGCGACGATCTGGTCGTGGCGATGGCCGTCGTGCGCCCCGACACCATGCTGCTCGTGGCCGGGGAGAACGGCATCGGCAAACGCACGGCCTTCGACGAATACCGGCTCCAATCCCGCGGCGGCAAGGGCATCATCACGATGGCCGTCGGCGAGAAAACCGGTCACGTCATCGGCGCCCTGACCGTCGGGGAAGGCGATGAGTTGATGCTGACGACCAACAAAGGTCAGACCGTCCGCATCCCGGTGCGCCAGATCCGCGAGGCGGGGCGCAACACCATGGGGGTCAAATTGATCGATCTGCCCGAGGGCGAGCGGCTGGCCGACATCGCGCCGGTGGTCACCCGGCAGGCCGAGGAGGAAGAGGTCGAGGCGGCAACTGGCGGAGACGTTGACGGGTGATCGTGGTGCGGTGGTCGGCGGCGGTCAAAAGCCCTTTGTTTTTTGCTGGAATGGCCCGACAATCTTTTGGTCAACTTCCTAAATTTATGGGTTCGAACAACGTCACGCAATTCGCTCGGGCGGTTTCGACCGTCCTCAAGGAAACCTTTGCTGCCCCCACGTCGGGATCATACGTTCTGCGCTCCGGGAGTGAGCCGGTTGTAATCCGCCAAGGCGGCTATCATCCCGAGGTTGATCTCGCGGGCTACAACCTTTCGGACCTTGACCTTCACGGGACTGATCTGCGTCACGCGAATTTGCGGGGTGCCAACCTCACTAATACAAATTTGTCAGGGGCCAATCTGACGGAGGCTGATCTAACGGGAGCCATCGTCACAAACACCAAGTTTGATGATGCCACGGTTGACGATGCCGCCTTAGGCGAGCCGAAGTTTGAAATTCCGCCGACCGGGATTTTCTCGGCTGGAATGACTTGTGTCACATAGGACTACCCTATTATCATGCCCGGGAAGTCCGCCTCGCCGCTTAAAATTCCGGCGTCGTTCAAGATGGTGTTCCTTGTCGTTGCGGGATTCACGCTGCTTTGTCTGCTCTGCATCGTTGGACTTGCGTTCTTCGGCGACCACGCCCTGAAGGAATCGGATATTCCATTGTTCCAGCGGAATCTATACAATTCCTGTAGCTTCGGCTGGCAAGCCGGTTCGGGAGCGATTCTTGGTTTAATTGGTGGAAAGGTCACGCAATAGGCCCTTGCTACTTGGGCAAGTGCCGCCTCCCATTCGTCGGGTAACTCCCACCGTCTGCCCGCTATAGTGTAATCTTCTCGTTCTCACCCGGCTTGTAGGCTTGGCCCGTGACCGTTGCCTTCACGAAACCGACGAGGTGAACCAGCGTGCTGTTCGGCGTGTCCCAGTATTCAGCCTTCTCCACGTGGACCTTCAATAACGCCAGATCCGGGTCGTCCGTGCCCTTCGGGAACCACGCCTTCATGGCGGGCGTCCAGAGTTGGTCGGCCTTGGCCTTGTCCCGGACCAAGTTGGCCCGCCCGGAAACCGATACGTAGAGTTGATCGTCAGGTTCGGCGTAGGCGACGTTAACCTGGTGCTCGTGCTCGACCTCACCGACCTTCGGCGCGCTGGCGCGGGTGAAGAACCACAGGTCGCCGTCGAACTCATCGGCCTTCTGGGTAGCCATCGGCCGGCTGCGTAGCGTGCCGTCCTCGTCGGCGGTGGTGAGCATGGCGAACTTGACCTTGGCGATCAATTTGCCCAGCTTCTCGATGGCTTGCTGGCGTTCGGCGGGAGTATCAGTTTTCATGGGTGCGAGTTCTTTCTTCGCGGCTTGAGCATCCCGCAGATGCGCCCCGGTTGACTTTTCCCGGCGGTCGCTTCCCGTTGGCCGTTCATGCCGCCCCGTCAATCCACGCCAAAAACCCCTGACCCGCTCACGCTCGTCCTGCAGGTTCTCGCGGCCCTGGGCTCGCGCGGCGGGCGGGTGGGCCGCGCGGTCGTGGCGGCGCCGGTGGTTTTGGCGGTGCTGACCTTCGGTTTGTATCTGTTCCAGCCCCGCGAGCGCAAGGAACAGGTCAACCAGGTCGTCACCAATTATTACACCCACCCGCACAAGCAGATCCGCCTGACGGAGCTGATCTGGGACGTCTGGACGCTCTGCTTTTCGCACCCGTTCATCCACACAAGCGCCCCGGCGAACGCGGGCGACATCGTTTACGGCGGCGAACCCCAGCGCGGGGCGTTTCCCCACGCCATCCGCGCGCTCTACAACACGGCCTACGCCGTGGGTTACTGCGACGCCGTGGACAACCCGGTGTGGGCCGCCTACCGCGTCTTCGACCTGAAGGAGAAACCCCACCTGGGCCGCCGGCCGGAGAGTTTCGTGCTGGATACCCGCACCGCGGCCCGCGTCGAGCCGGGGGACTACAACGGCAGCGGCTACGACCGGGGGCACATGGCACCCAACTACGCCATCGGCACACGCTATGGTCCCCAGGCGCAGGAGGAAACGTTCTTCATGTCCAACGTCTGCCCCCAGCGCCACCGGCTCAACGCCGGACTTTGGAAGGACCTGGAACTTAAGGTGGCCGACAACTACACCGGCCGTTTCGGACAGGTCTGGGTGATTGACGGCCCCATCTTCGGGCCGCTGGACCGGGCGCCCCGGCTCCACGGCAAGGTGCCCGTGCCGGAGGCCTTCTACATGATCGTCATCCAGCAGCAGGCGGACGGCGTGCGCGTGCTGCCCGTCATCGTTGACCAGGAAGCGCCCGGCGGCGGGGACCTGGACCGCTACGTCACGACGGTGGCCGAGATCGAGCAGCGCACGGGGCTGAACTTTTTCCCGAAGCTGGACCGGGCGGCGCAGGCCAAGCTGGAAGCCGTGCGGCCGGGGGCGGTCTGGTAGGTGGGGAACGGCGTTTAGCGGCTCCCCCCGAGGGCCGCGCCGGCGAGTTGACCAAGCCACGTCGCCAGCAGGCAAAGGGCGACGGAGGCCAGCACGTTGGCCCCGGCTCCGAGGGTTTGACCGGCACGCAGCAGGGTCAGCGTCTGCAAGCTGAAGGAGGAGAACGTCGTGTAGCCGCCGCAGAGGCCGGTCATGAAGAAAATGCGGAAGTCCGGCCCCGTCGGGAAACGGCCCGCCTGGGCGTCGGTCGCGGTGAGAACGAAGCCGATCAGGAATGAGCCGAGGACGTTCACGAACAAGGTCCCGAAGGGGAACCCCGCGCCGAGCAGACGTTCCGCCGCCAGCGTGCAGCCCAGCCGGGCCATGCCGCCGAGGGCGCTGCCGACGGCGACGAGGAGGTAGGGTCGCATCGGTAAGACGAGTTTAACGTTCGCTGACCAGTTCCCGCAACGCCGCCTCGGCGCGCGCGCGTTCCCGCTCAAATTCCAGTTCCGCGCCGGTCGGTGGCACGGTATGAAGCTCACCCACGCGCAACTCGACCCGGGCAAACGGCTTCGGGATGAAAAACCCGTCCCAGCTCCGCAGCCGCCACGCGCGGGAGAACTCCACGCTCACCGGCACGATGCGGGCGCCGCTCAACTGCGACAGGAGCGCGACGCCGCCCTTCAATTCGTAAACCGGCCCGCGCGAGCCGTCGGGGGTCACGGCGACGTCATGCCCGTCGCGCAGCAGGCCGACGAGTTCGCGCAACGCCGCCGGTCCCCGGCGCCGGGCCGAGCCGCGGGCGGCGCCGAAGCCGAAGCACCCCGCCAGCCGCGCCAGCCACTCGCCATCCTGGCTCAGGCTCGTCAGCACGTAGGCCCGCGGTCGGATGCGACGCATGTGGCGCTCCCAGGCGAACGGCAGCACGAGCAGCCGGTTGTGCCACAACGCGAGGATGAACGGCGGCGTCCCCGGCGCCTGCAACGCGCGGATGCGGCCGGCCGTCGGCTCGTCCACCCGCCAGCGCAGGGTCAGGTTGAGCAGACGCAGCACGAGGGAGCCGAGGAAAGGCAAAATGACGGATGACCAATGACGAACGACAAGGGAAGTCCGAGGTCCAAACGAAGAAGCCGGCGGTCTTCTGGCTTTGGCCTTCGTCATTCGTCATTCCGGCGAAGCCGGTTCCTGCCAACGCGGGGCGCGCGGGTCGGGCAGGCCGATCTGGTCGAGGATGCGAAACACGACTGTGTCCACCAGGTCCGCAACCGACTCGGGTCGGTGGTAGAAGCTCGGGATGGCCGGCAGCACGCGGGCGCCGGCTTCGAGGACGGCGACGACGTTGCGGGCGTGAACGAGGCTCCAGGGTGTTTCCCGGGGCACGAGCACCAGCGTCCGACGCTCCTTCAGGAACACGTCGGCCGCGCGCAGGAGCGGGGACTCGCTGGTGCCGTGAGCGATGCGCGCGAGGGTGCCCATTGAGCAGGGGGCGACCACCATCGCGTCAAACCGGGCCGAGCCGCTAGTGAACGGGACGATCATGGAGCGATCGTCGTAAATGCGCACCCCGCCGGGAACCACGAGCCGGCCCCCGGGCAACTCCTCCCCGGCAACCTGTTTGGAATATGCGCTCTGGACGAGGTGAACGTCGTGAACGCGGGGGTCCAGCCGGTCGAGCAGACGCTGGGTGTAGATCGCGCCGCTGGCGCCAGTGGCGGCGAGAACGATTTTCATCGGGGGGAATCAAGCCGCGCGAACCTTACAGGAAGCCACCCGCGTTGAGCTTGCGCGTGAGGTCAGTCTGTCGGCCCCCCATTTCGGCGTAGAGCTGGCGGAGGCGGTCGTCCGGCTCCGCGCGGGTGGCCTCCGCGGGGTGGATCAGCCGGCCGACCATCTCGCGCAGGGGCTCCGGGGAGCCGTTGGCGTTGCGCTCCGTCCAGGCAGCCTGTAGGGCGGCCCCGAGTGCGGCGCCCTCGGCACTTTCCAGGCCGACGACGGGCACGCCGAACACGTCCGCGCAGACCTGGCGCCACGCCGGGCTCTGGCTGCCACCACCCGTCAGGCGGATCTCGGTCGGCTTGACGCCCAGGCTCCGAAAACGGTTCAGCCCGTAGGCCAACCCGAGGGTGACACCCTCCATCACGGCGCGGGCGAGGTGGCCGGGGGTCATGTTGGCCGTCGTCAGCCCGTGGAACACGCCCGTGCCGCGGGGCAGGCTGGGGGTGCGTTCACCCTGTAAATACGGCAGGAACAGCAGGCCGTCGGCCCCCGGCGGGGTCGAGCGGACGGCGGCGTCGAGCGCGCCGTGGTCGAAGTTGAACATCTTCCGCACGGCCTCCGTGGCCACCGTGACGTTCATCGTGCAGATCAACGGCAGCCAGGCGTCGGTCGAGTCGCAAAAGGCCGCCACGTCGCCGCGCTCGTCCGTGACCGGTTCCTCGCTCCAGGCGTAGAGCGTGCCGGAGGTGCCGAGGCTCGCCGTGACCCGCCCGCCGGGGGCAACGTTACCCGTGCCGATGGCGCCCATCATGTTGTCGCCGCCGCCGGCCGCGACGAGGACGACGCCGCGCAGACCCCAGGATTTCACGAGCGAATCCCGCAGCAGCCCCGCCGGCTGGCGGGAGCTTTCCACCGGGGGGAGCTTCTCCATCAACTCCGGGCCGATGAACTCCACCAGTGGCTTGCACCATTCCCGGGTCCGCACGTCCAGCAGCGCCGTGCCGCTGGCGTCCCCGTATTCCATGCGCTTCTCGCCCGTCAGCCAGAAGTTCAGGTAGTCGTGCGGCAGGAGCACGGTCTTGACGGCGGCGTAGTTGGCCGGCTCGCGCTGCTTGAGCCACAGGATTTTTGGCGCCGTGTAGCCGGGCAGCATCGCGTTGCCCGCGAGCCGGATGAGATCGTCCGCCCCGCCGAACTCGGCGTTGAACTGCTCGCACTGATCGAGCGTGGAGGTATCGCACCACAGCTTGGCCGGCCGCACCGGCACGCCCCCGCCGTTGAGCGGGACGAACCCGTGCTGCTGGCCGCTGACGCCAATGGCGCGCACTTCCCCGCGGCGCTCCCCCAGGGCTGCCAGGCACTCGCGCACCGCGGCGTCGGCGGCTTCCGTCCAGGTTTCGGCCTCCTGCTCGGCGTGGCCGGGGGGCAGACCGGAGAGCAGCCCGTAGGCGCGGCTGCCGGAAGCGAGGATGGCGCCGGTGTCCAAGTCGAGCGCGACGCATTTCGTGCTCTGCGTGCCGCTGTCAATGCCGAGGTAAGTCATCGGATTTTGGATTTTGGATTTTGGATTTTGGATTTTGGATTAGGCTGCGCCGGCCCGGTCGGTCCCTTCTTTAATCCAAAATCCAAAATCCCCAATCCAAAATGGTCAAACGCCTCCTCCATACCCGCTACCGCGTGCAGGACCTCGAACGGACCGTCGCCTTCTACCGCGACGTGCTCGGCCTCGAGGAAACCCGCCGCCACACCTCCGGCCGCGGCTCGCAGCTGGTCTTCCTCAAGGCGCCCGGCAGCGAGGAAGAGATCGAATTGTGCAAGTTCGACGAGAGCGGCCCGGTCAACGTTGGGTCCGACATTACCCATTTGGCGTTCGAGGTGGACGACATGGAAGCCTTTGCCAAGGAGGCGGCCGCGAAGGGCTACCCGTTGTCCGACGGTCCGCACCGGGGCGGGGGCAGCATCATCGCGTTCGTGGACGCGCCGGAGGGTTACGAGGTCGAATTGATCCAACGGCTACAGTGACCGGTTGGTCTGCTCCCCGACATGGAATTCGATTGGCTGGACGCCCCCTTTGACCTGCGCCGGGTCACGCCGCGGGAGATCGAGGAGAGCTTCGAGGACCCGTTCAGCATTCGCCTGTTGCCCGACCTGCCCCACGCGGACGAGGCCCGGTATTTCAACCTCGGCAAGAGCACCGGGGATCGCCCCCTGTTCAGCGTTTTCTGGACGGACGGAAAACGTTACCGCGTGGTGCTCTCCCGCGAGATGTCGCCCGAGGAGGGCAGCTTCTACGAACGCAAGAATTCCGAGTTGGGCGCCTGAGTTTGCCCGTCGCCTTGATGTCCGACCCGGCACCCATTAACCGCGTGGTTAACGTCTGGAGCGAGGTGCCGCGTTTCGAGGACGAGACCGCCGAGGCCGAGTTCTGGACGCGCACCCGCATTGACACCCGGCTGATGAACAGCGCCGTGCTCAAGGCCGACACGCGCGAGTCCGCCACGGTGACGCTACGGATGGACCCGCGGATGCTGGCCCGGCTGAAACGGCTGGCTCGCTCGCGGTATCTGAACTACCAGAGCATGGTCAAGCAGTGGTTGAGCGAGCGGCTGGAGAAGGAGATTTGAGCGGGAGAACGAGAGCAGCGCGGCGGAAACCCGGCCTCCGGGGAGCGCACGGAGCCAGCCCCGCGTGCCGGCTTGGGCGCCTCGCCCGAGTCTCCGTTCTGAGCGCCAGCGGCCGACCGCCCGGCGGGGCGCCGGCCAGGGCACGCGGGGGCTGGCTCCGTGCGCTCCCCGG
>CAXTFX010000113.1:0-10796 GCA_964243185.1 uncultured Chthoniobacterales bacterium | reverse complement strand
GGCCGAGCCCGCCCTTGAGCCGGTTGCCGAGGTCCACGTCCACGCCGGCGCGGGTGTAGGCCTTGGTGGGAGGGGAGGGTTGCGGGTCGCGAGTTTCGCGTTGCGAATTAGCCATGTGCGAGGGGTGAACCTGAGGTTTCAATTTGTATCCTCAAGATTGCAAGTCCCTGTCCTCGCGCGAGAAACCGATACGTGGACGGGGAGGTTCCGGGGGCGCGGACGGAGGACCCACCAGTTGACGGATGGCGGCTACCAGGACCTGTAAGGTTTGGTCGTGCCCGCCGATCCGTCGCTCCAGTTCGTCCATGCGGGACGATTGCTCCCCGTCATTTGCCACCATCGCTCGAAGGCGCACGAAGGCGCGCACGATGTAAACACTCATCTGCTCCGCCCGTGGGCTGTTGAGCACGCTGGCGAGCATGATGGCGCCGTGTTCCGTGAAAACATACGGCAGGGTGCGGCGCCCGCCCCGGCCGGGCGGCTTTGGCATCGCAATTTGCGATGTCAAACGTGCAAGTTCCTCGCGGGCAAGCTGAAAACAAAAATTTTCGGGAAAGCGTCCCGGGTTTCGCTTCACGACTTCATTGAGTCGGAAACCAGTCACCCCGAACATTTCAGCCAAGTCCGGCCCGAGCATGACTTTTTGTCCTCGCACTGTGTGGATGCGCGCTTCGATGGGAACCATCGCCGTTTCGTCGCTCATGGCCGCTTATTTCAGATCCGCGAACAAATTCGGGTGCCCGTCCGTCGCCACCAGCGTGTTCTCGCGACCGTGGCGGCGCTCCATGATGAACTTGTCGAGTTGCGGGTCCACCGGCACGGGGTAGTCGCCGGTGAAGCAGGCCAGGCAGAAGTTGTTGCGCGGCAGCTCCGTGGCGCGCACCATCGCGTCCACGTCCAGGTAGCCGATGGAGTCGGCGCCGAGGTAGTGACAGATTTTTTCCAGGGAAAGCTGGTTAGCCAGCAGGTCCTCCGGGTCGGGGAAATCAATGCCGTAATGACAGGCGAAGCGGTGCGGGGGACAGGACACCCGCATGTGGACCTCCTTGGCGCCGGCCTCCCGCAGGCTCGTGACCCGGGCCCGGGCAGTCGTGCCGCGCACGATGGAATCGTCCACCACGACGACCCGTTTCCCGCGGACCATCTCCTTGATGAGGTTGAGCTTGATGCGGACGTTGAAGTCGCGGATCAACTGCGTGGGCGCAAGGAACGTTCTTCCGATGTAGTGGTTACGCACGAAGGCGTGCTCGTAGCGGATGCCCATCTCCTCCGCGAAGCCGAGCGCGGCGTAATTGCCCGAATCGGGGACGGGGATGACGAGGTCAGCCTCGACGGGGTGACGCCGGGCGAGTTCGCGGCCCATGCGCGTGCGGGCGGCAGCGACGTTGACGTCGTCCAGGAAGGAGTCCGGCCGGGCGAAATAGACGAACTCGAAGATGCACAGCGCCTTCTTTTCCTCCCGGAACGGGAACTCTGAGCGGGGGCCGTTCTCATCAATGATGACGACCTCGCCCGGCTCGATCTCGCGCACGAACTCGGCGTGGATCAGGTCGAAGGCGCACGTCTCGCTGGCGAGCACCCAGGCGCCCTCCAGCTTGCCCAACACCAACGGCCGGAACCCGAACGGGTCGCGCACGCCGATGACCTCCCGCTCGCTCAGGATGACCACCGAGAACGCCCCGCGCGCCCGGCGCAGGGAGCTCAACGCGGTGCGGTGCGGGTCGGAGGCGGGGGGCTGGGCCAGGAGGTGGAGCAGCAGCTCCGAGTCGTTGGTCGTGCGGAAGAGCGAGCCGCGGGCTTCCAGCTCGTCGCGGAGTTGCTCGGCGTTGGTCAGGTTGCCGTTGTGGGCGACGGCGAGCTGCCCGCGCACGCCGTTGGCGACGATGGGCTGGGCGTTGGCGAGGTTGGAGGAGCCCGTCGTGGAGTAGCGAGTGTGCCCGACGGCGCGGGTGCCCTCCAACATCTTCAGGTCCCGGTCGTTGAACGCCTGCCCGACCAGGCCCATCGCCTTGTGCTCGTGGAAGAGGCTGCCGGGCTCCCGGGCGGTGACGATGCCGGCGCTCTCCTGGCCGCGGTGCTGGAGGGCGAACAGGCCGTAATACGTCAGGGCCGCCGCGTTGGGGTGGCCGAAGACGGCGAAGACCCCGCACTCGTGGCGGGGATGGGCGAACTGCTCGGGGTCTGGGCAATGGCTCATGCGGGGCGCGGGGGCGGGCACTTTACCGAAAGCGACGAAAACTTCACCCCCCAAGCATTCGGGGGCACCCCCGGCTCAACCACCCGCGAGCGCCTTGGACAATGCGTCCACGCCGGCCTGGGCGACCTCGACATCCTGGTCCGGCGCGCCGGAGCCGATGCCGACGGCGCCGAGGCACCGGCCCTCGTGCAGCAGCGGCAGGCCGCCCTTGAGGTTGGTGGTCAGGCCACCGGTGGCCAGGGACAGGTTGACGCCGAAGTCCTGCGGGGCGCCGCCGGTGGCCCCCCGGGTGGAGGCGGCGGTGACGGCCTTCTGCCGGGCGGAGCGCTCGGCGTGGAACTTGGCGCCGTCCATGCGCCCGAAGGCGAGGAGGTTGCCGCCGGCGTCCACGACGGCGACGCACTGGGGCACGCCCATCTCCTTCGCCTTGGCGACGCAGGCGTGCAGCACGAGGTGGGCGGCGTCGAAGGTGAGTTCGTGGGCGGGGCGGAGGAGGTCGGGGGAGGGCATGACGGGGGACGTTACGCGGGGAAAACCCGCCGCGCCAGCCGCATCGCCGGGCGCTCAACGGCGTAAAAGAGCAGCGTCGAAACGGCCAGCGTCAGCGCCAGCGCAGCGGCCACACCGGCCCCGCCGAGCAGGGCGTAACGGTCGCGCAGGGCGTCAATGACGAGGTGGTGCGTCAGGTAAACGGAGTAGGAGATCCGCGCCACGAACCGCAGCGGTCCGGCGCCGGGCAGCGGCGGGGCGCCGAGCGCCAGGGCGAACAGCGCGCCCAGGCCGAGGGCGGACAGGCACGTCGGCGTGTCCAGCCACGCCCACCACGGCGGGACGTGCGGGAACAGCCCGAAAACGGCGAACAGCCCCACGGCCGCCAGCGGGTTGATCCGCGCGAGCGTTTCCCGCCGGAACCGCAGCAGCGCGCCGACGAGGAAGAATCCCGCCAGCGCCGGGAAGGCGTTGTTCAGATACAGCCAGCGGTCCACGGGTCCGGGCACGAGCCGGTGGACGACGCCGTCGAGCGCCCCGGCCATGCTCAGGCGCACCCAGAGCGTCGTCAGCGCGCACCCGCCGACGGCCCAGGCCCACGGCCGCCGCCGCAGGCGGCCGACCACCAGCGGGGCCAGCGCATACCACAGCAACTCCGCCGTGAGCGTCCAGCCCACGACCAGCACGGGGAACTCCGCCCGGGCCGGCGGCCAGAGGTGCCCGAGCAGCAGCAGGTTAACCGCGAACTCCCCCGGGTGCGCGGCGACCTTCGCGCCGGTGACGTCCCCCCGCAGGAGGCCGCCGACGACGAACACGACCAGGAACGCCGGCCAGAGCCGCAGCACCCGGTGCCGCCAGTAGGTGCGCGCGTCGTAGCGGCCGGCGCTGCCGCTGATGAGGTAACCGCTCAACAGGAAGAACAACTGCACGCCGAACCAGCCGCCGTCCCGGCCGAAGAACGGGATTTCCACCCGGAAGTGCGTCGCCGCGTGGTTGGCGAACACGGCCAGCGCCGCCACGGCCCGGAGCACGTCCAGGTTCACCTCCGCCGGGTCCCCGGGGCGCGGCGGGGCGGGCGGCGCCGGGCGCGGTCCGGACCGGGCCGGGGCGGGCACGGCCGTGGGAAAGAACCCGTTCACCGCCATGACCTCCGGGCGGCGGCCTCCTCAACCGGCCGCGGGCGGGAACAGGTCGTCCACGGGCATGGTCCAGCCGGGCACGGCGGGCTCGGCGTCAGCGACCTCGCCGCGGCGGAAGACGGCGGCGAGGATCTCGGCGTTGCCGTTCCGGTAAACGCGCACCGCGTCCGGGCTCTGGAGGTCCACGTCCCAAACGACGAGCGTGCCCGCGGCGAAGTAGTCCTCGCGCTTGGCGGTCATGTCATGTTCGGCGGTGCGGCCGTAGTCGTTCTCGCTCCGCACCTCGACGGCGAAGACCGGCGCCCCGCCGGCGAACTTCATGCCCGTGTGGGGACCGGTGTAGTAGCCGGCGTCGGGCGCGAACGAGCGACGATTTGGCACGTCCACGATGAACCCCAATCCGTCCCCGGTGGCAATGCCGCGCCGGGTGCGGCGAGCATACCCGTGCAGGGACATCGTTATTTCCTGCGCCGCCTGGTAAGGGGAAAGCCCGGTCGTGGGAAGGGGAACGATGCGCCCGTAGATGATCTCAGCCTTCCCCTCCACCAGATAGAGGGCATCTATCAGGGGTTGATCCGGGTCTTGACCGATGACGTGCGGTGCAACGGCCTCCGGGGCTAGTGTCGTCGTGCTCATGCCGGCTCCCAACCTGCCGCAACGCCGCCCCGGACGCCAGCGGCGTTCGGTCAACTCTCCCCCAGGCACCGCGCGATGCTGTGATACCAGCCGTCGTGCAACTCGCCTACGCCCCAACGCGCCGTCCGGCCGCCGGGCAACTCCACCGTCAATTCCCCGTCGGGGGCGCCGACCACGCCCAGCCGCCGGGCCGGCACGGCGCGCTCGTGGAGCAGCGCGCGGGCGGCGTCCTCGTTGACCGGGGCCACACTGACGATGATCCGGCTGGCGGCCTCGTCGAACAGGAGCACGTCGGCGCGGGCGTTTTCCCCGAGATCGTCAAGTTCAACGGTTGCCCCGAAATGTCGCTCCCCGGAAACGCAACTCTCCGCCACGGCCACGGCCAACCCGCCTTCGGCGCAATCGTGCGCGGAGCGGACCAGGCCGGCGCGGATGAGGTCGAGGACGGCCGCCTGGACCGCCTTTTCGCGGGCAAAATCCAGCCGCGGCGGGCGGCCCGCCTTGCGGCCGTGGACGACTTTCAGGTAATGGCTGCCGCCGAGGTCGTCCGTCCCGCCAAGTTCGCCGACGAGCAGGATCACGTCGCCGGGCGCCTTGAAACTTTGCGTGGTGACGTGCGCCGGGTCCTCGATCAGGCCGACCATGCCCACGGTCGGTGTCGGGTCCACCACGCCGGCGGGGCTCTCGTTATACAGGCTCACGTTGCCGCCGGTCACGGGCGTGTCGAACTCCCGGCACGCCTCGGCCAACCCCTCGACGCACTCGCGCAGATACCAGAAGTTCTCCGGCCGGTAAGGGTTGCCGAAGTTCAGGTTGTCCGTCACGGCCAGGGGCACGGCGCCCGAACAGGTGAGGTTGCGCGCGGCCTCGGCGACGGCGTGGCGGGCGCCCTCGCGCGGGTCCAGCCGGCACCACAGACCGTTGCAGTCGCTCGTCGCCGCCAGCAGGCGGTCGCCGGCCTCGCGCACGAGGAACACGGCCGCGTCCGACCCCGGCGCGACGACGCTCCCGGCGCGGACGGTGTGGTCGTATTGGCGCCAGACCCAGTTCTTCGAGGCGATGGTCGGGTGCGCCAGCAGCGCCAACAGGGCGGCGTGCGGGTCGGCTTCGGGCACGGTCGCCAAGTCCAGCGGCGCGACGGGGAAACCCTCCGGCGCGCGGGCCTCGCGGTGATAGACCGGCGCCTCCTCCGCCAGCGGACGGGCGGGGATCTCCGCGACGAGTTTGCCGTGGTTGAGCACGCGCATCACCCCGTCGTCCGTCACCCGGCCGATCTCGGCGCAGGGCAGGTCCCACTTGGCGAACACCCCGCGGACCTCCGCCTCCCGGCCGGCGTGGGCGATGATGAGCATCCGCTCCTGGCTCTCGGACAACAACGTCTCGTAGGGCGTCATGCCCGGCTCGCGCTGGGGCACCTTCGCCAAGTCAATCTCCACGCCCGTCCCGCCGCGGGAAGCCGTCTCGCAGGTGGAACAGGTCAGCCCCGCCGCGCCCATGTCCTGGATGCCGGCGACGGCCCCGGGGATGGCCAGCAGTTCCAGGCAGGCTTCGAGCAACAGCTTCTCCTTGAACGGGTCGCCGACCTGCACCGCCGGCCGGTCCTGCTTGGATTCCTCCGTCAAATCGCGCGAGGCGAACGCCGCCCCGGCCAGCCCGTCGCGGCCGGTCTCGGCGCCGACGTAAAACACCGGGTTGCCGACGCCCTTGGCCGCCCCGCGGGCGATCTGCTCGTGACGCAGGATGCCCAGCGCGAACACGTTCACCAGCGGGTTGCCCTCGTAACTCTCGTCAAACGCCACCTCCCCGCCGACCGTGGGCACGCCGATGCAGTTCCCGTAATGGGAAATGCCCGCGACGACCCCCGCGAAGAGCCGGCGGTTGTGCCGGACGTTCGCGGGGGCCGCTCCCCCGCCGTCGGCCGCCTGGATGTTCCCGAACCGCAAGCTGTTCAGCGAGAACACCGGCCGCGCGCCCATCGTGAAGATGTCCCGCAGGATGCCGCCGACGCCCGTGGCCGCGCCCTGGAACGGCTCGATGGCGCTGGGGTGGTTGTGGCTTTCCATCTTGAAGGCCACCGCCCAGCCGCCGCCGATGTCGAGCACCCCGGCGTTCTCCTCGCCGGCTTTGACCAGCACGCGCGGGCCGGTCGTGGGGAACTTTTTCAACTCCGGCCGGGAGTTCTTGTAGGAGCAGTGCTCGCTCCACATCACCGAGAAGATGCCCAGCTCGGTGAAGTTCGGCGCGCGGCCGCCGAGGATGGTTTCGATGCGGGCGTATTCCTCGGGGGACAGCCCGTGGCGGGCGACGAGCGCGGGGGTGACAGCGGGGTCGGCGATCATCGCTCAGGCGGGAAGGACGGTTTTGGCAACCACGCCGATGATGTGCGGGGCGGTCAGGGTGATGTTCGTGCCGTCATCGAAAAAGACCACCACGCGGTTTCTCTGCGGGTTGAGGGCGACGCGGTCGCGGGAGGACACCTCGAAGCGTTCGCCACCGCTGGTGCAGATGGTGAAGGGAGAAAAGTCTTTGAGGAGGTAAAGACGCTCAATTTGCTCGATCATATCCCAGCCTAGCACGCCCCTCCCGCACCCGCCTACGCCCGGCGCGTCTGGGCGAGGTGCTCGGCGTAGAAACGGTTGCCCGGCGCCAGCTTGACCGCCCGCTCGAAGGCCGCCGCCGCTTCCCGCCGTTTGCCCGTTCCCACCAGGCACCAACCGAGGGCATCCCAACCGGCGGCGTGCTCCGGGCGGACGCGCGTGGCCTGCCGGGCCGCCTGCTCCCCCTCCGCCGGACGCCCCGTGCGCGCGTAGGAGTAGCCGAGGTGGGTCAACGTCCAATAGGACCGGGGGGCGAGTTGCCGGGCCTTCGACAGCGGGGCGATGGCCTCCGCCGGACGGTTCGAGAGGGCCAAACAGACACCCAGAGATTCCTGGGCCCGGGCGAAGCTGGGCGCGACGCGCACCGCCCGCCGCAAGGATTCAATCCCCGCCGCGGGCTGGCCCCGGGCGGCCTCGCAGACGCCCAGGGTCCACCACGTCAGCCCCGATTCCGGGGTCAGCGCCGTGGCCCGGCGGGCGGCGGTGAGACCTTCCGCGGGGCGGTCCAGGCGGACGTAGAGAAACGCCAAGGAGATCCACGCCTCGGTGAACCCGGGCGATAGGGCCACGGCGCGCCGCTCGGAGGCGACGGCGTCCGCGGGGCGGTCGGCCGCGCTCTGCGCCTGGCCGAGTCCGTGCCAACTGAGGCCCGCCGTGGGCTCCGCGGCGATGGCCGCGCGCATGGCACGCTCGGCCTCGGGGAGCTGCCGCTGCGAAAGGGCCAACGCGCCGTGGAGGAACTGGAGGCCGGCCTTCTTCGGGTAACGCGCCGCCAACGGGCGCACGGCCCGGAGTGCCCCGGGGGCGTCCCGCCCCTTCAGGCTGCGGACGAAGCGCTGGAAATCCGGGTCCTTGAGGATGGGGTCCGGGTCTTTCAGCGCGGTTTCCAGCGGGGACCGGGCGAAGCTCCCCGGGTCGGGCAGCCGCGTGACGAGGTTGTCCACCGCCGACCCGGGCGCCGCCGCGACGGCCGGCGCGGGCCGGGCGCTGCCCAGGGCCAGCAGGAGGGTCGCGGCGGCGGAGAGGGCGAGCGGGGACGGGCGGCGCATGACGGGGCCGCTCCGTAGCAAAGAACGGGCCGGCCGGCAAGACCCGCTTGCGAGGGAGTCGCCCCGCGGGTAACGAACCCCGGCCATGCCCGCCCGTCTCGCCCTCGTTTGCCTGCTCCTGCTCACCGCCCCGGCCGCCGCGCGGGCGAAGTGCTGCGTCTGGCGCGTCACCTCCCCGGACGGGCAACACGTCCTCTACCTGGCCGGCTCCGTGCATCGGCTGCGCCCGTCGGACTACCCCCTGCCCCCGGCCTACGAACGGGCGCTGGCCGCCAGCGCGGAACTGGTCGGCGAGACCGACCCCGACGCCCCCGGGGAACGTTGGGCGAAGCTCCTGGGCCGGGCCGCCACCCTGCCGGGGGGAACGACGCTGCGCGAACACGTGGACCCGCGCACCTACGCCTACGTCCAGCAGGTCCTCGCCCGCACCCGGGGCGTGACCGATCCCGAGGCGAAGATCGCGCACCTGCGCCCCTGGGCCCTGAGTTGGATGCTGGAGGCGCCCGGCCGGCCGGGGGACGTGTCCGGGCACCTGGGCGTGGACCACACGCTGCGGACCCTCGCGCGCCGCGCGGGCAAGCGCCTCTCGGGGCTCGTTTCGCTGGACGAACACGTCGCCACCTTCGGCGGCATGAGCGATCACGACGGCGAGGTGCTCCTGCTGTTGACCTTCATCCAACTCAACACCCAGGGCGCGGAGTTTTCCCGCAACGTCGCCGCGTGGCGGCGCGGGGACGCCGACGCTATTGACCGCACCCTGCGAGCCGGCTACCGGGACGCCCCGACCCTGCACGCGCGCATCATCACCGACCGCAACCGGCGCTGGCTGCCGAAGGTGGAGGGCTACCTGCGCGGCGGCCCCACGCGCCTGGTCGTCGCTGGCGCCGCCCACATGGGCGGACCCGAGGGGTTGCCCGCCTTGCTGCAAGCGGCCGGCTACCGCGTCGAGCAACTTTAACCACCCGACCGATGCCCCCCGACCACCGTCCAGCCGCGCCGGGGCGCTGGGTTCGCCGGCCGGCCGGGGTGATCGCCGCGCTCCTGCTGCTCGCCGCGCTGGGTGGCGGTTGGGAAATCGGCGTCCGCTGCGTGGCGCTGCCCCCGGCGCTGTTCACCGCCCCGCCGGTCAGCCTGCTCCTCACGGACCGGCACGGCCAACCCCTGCGGGAACTCCCCGCGCGCCGGCCGGAGGGCACCCTGACCTACGCCCGGCCGCCGCTCGCGCCGGGGGCCATCCCCCCGCTCCTGCGCGCGGCGACCCTCGCCGCGGAGGACGGCCGTTTCCCCGCGCACGGGGGCGTGGACGGGTGGGCGACGCTGCGGGCGGCCGCCAGCCGGCTGGGCCTGGGCGGGCGGCGCTCGGGCGGCTCGACCATCACCCAACAACTTGTCAAACTGGCGTGGCAGGCGGAACCGGGGCCAGCGGGCCGCCCCCGCGGCTGGCGCGACAAGCTGGCGGAAACCTTCGGCGCGTGGCGGCTGGAGCGGACGTGGACGAAGGACGAAATCCTCGCCGCCTACCTCGCCCGGCTGCCCTATGGCCGGGGGAACGTCGGCCCCGTCGCCGCGGCCAGCTACTACCTCGGGAAAACTCCCGCGGAGCTTTCCCCCGCGGAGGCCGCGTTCCTCGCCGCCCTGCCGCAGGCCCCCTCCCGGCTGGACCCGCACCGCCACCCGGAGCGCGCCCGGCGCCGCCAGGCGTGGGTGCTGGCGCGGATGCGCGCGGCGGGCGCGCTCGCGGAGGAGGAGTTCGAGCGGGCGCGGGCGGAGGCCCCGCGGTTGCGGGAGCGCGCGCGGGTGTTCCGGGCCGGGCATTTCGTGGATCTCGTCGTGGCGGATCGCTCCCGCCGGTCGCCCGCCACCCTGGCGGTCCCTACCGTTCGCACCACCCTTGACCTCGCCCTCAACGAGTTCATCGAAACCGAACTCCGCCGCCAACTCGCCACCCTCGCCGACCGCCACGCCGCCGACGGGGCCGCCGTGGTGCTCGACAACCGCACCGGCGACGTGCTCGCCCTGGTCGGCTCCCCGGACTACCGTGGGCCGCGCGCCGGGCAGGTCAACGGGGCCTGGGCGCCGCGCTCACCCGGCTCCGCGCTCAAGCCGTTCACCTACTGGCTGGCCTTTGAAGCCGGGAGCACGCCCGCCACCGTCGTGCCGGACCTGCCGGCGGAGTTCCCCACCGCCACGGGGGTTTACCGGCCGGAGAACTACGGCCACCGGCTCCTCGGCCCCGTCCGGCTCCGCACGGCCCTGGCCTGTTCGCTGAACCTTCCCGCGGTGCGCGTCCTCGCCGAGCGGGTCCCCGGCGGCCCGGCGGCGCTGCGGACCCGGCTGCGGGACGGGCTGGGGTTGACCACCCTCCGCCAGCCCGCCGACCACTACGGCCTCGGCCTGACGCTGGGCAGCGGCGAGGTGCGCCTGCTGGAGCTGGCCAACGCCTACGCCACCCTCGCCCGCGGCGGCGTGGCCCGACCTTTCCGGGTGCAGGCGGACGAACCCGCGGCGGACCCCGGCCGCCCCGTCGGCGACGCCCGCGCCGCGTTCCTGGTGGCCGACGTCCTGGCCGACCCGGAGGCCCGGGCGGCGAGCTTCGGGCTGGCAACTCCCCTGCGCTGGGAGTTCCCCGTGGCCGTGAAGACGGGCACCTCCACCGACTTCCGCGACAACTGGGCCTTCGGCTTCACCC
>CAXTFX010000112.1:0-10844 GCA_964243185.1 uncultured Chthoniobacterales bacterium | reverse complement strand
CGGCCGGGCACGGGCACGACCTCCGAGAGCATCATGACCGGCTGCCCGACGGTCTTCAACGGCCTCGGCGGCGTGATGCCCCAGGAATACATCACGCTGAAATACGCCCGCCGCCACGGCCTCGCCGCCACGATGCGCCGCGCCGTGGACCTGCCGCTGATCCTGGCCCGCTGGCTCGACCACCCCGAGCGCTACGAGCGCCTGCGGGCGCGCATCGCCGACGCCCGCCCGCACGCCCACCCGACGGATATCCTCACCCGCGTCCGCCAGCTCGCCGCGCCGTTGCTGGCGATGACGGCGTCAAATTGGTAGTCGCCTTCGGAGGGGCGACCTCCGGGTCGTCCGCTGTTTTCGGTTTGCGTGTCCTCTGCGTCAACGGCGGACGACCCGGAGGTTGTCCCCCCGAAACTCACGCCGTCCGCATCGCCATGACACTGTCCTTCGCACTGATGATGGCTTGACGCTGTCTTTGCACTAACGCCAGCAGCGGCGCTGGCAGTGTCTTTCCGTGGACCGCGCCCTCGTAGGTGGCCAGCGCGTGCTCGTCCCCCCGCTCGCACTCGCTGAGGATGGCGTCCCGCCCGCCGCCGCTCCGGGCGCCCTTCAGGTTGATCCAGCCCCCGTGCAGTGCGCTGGTGACAGTGCTGCCTTCCTCCGACTCCGGCTCGCCCAGGCGGATCAGCTCATTTTGCAATTCCCCCGCGAAGTTCGAGCGCTGGAGCGAATATGACGCGAACAGTGACGTCAGCTCCGCATCCTTCACATCCTCGGACGCCACCCGGTAGCCGTGCTGGCCATCCTTGAGGGTTTCGATCAGGCCGTTGAGGGTTTTCATTGTTTCCTTGAGTTCCATGCCCTCCCTTCGCGGTCCCGCGCGCCGTCGGCCGCCGGCCCTTTGTTCCCCGTGATGAACCGCGCCACTTTGACCAGCCACCTGCACCTCCGCGCCGTGCTGCCCGCGGTGGCCGAGCTGCCCGCCGCCCGCACGGAGGCCCGCGAGCTAGCCCGCGACTGGCGGCTGCCCGTCCGTTTCGCCCTGCGCGGTGGCCCGTCCACGCTCGTCCACCCCCCCGGTGCTCCCGGCGGCCGCGCGCTCACCCTGCTGTTCTTCACCCCGGGGCAGGTCAACCGGACCTTCGCCAACCAGCCCGCACCCCCTCCCCTGCCCCTGGGCCCGCTCTGGCGCGCCGCGGGGCTGCGGCCGTTCCTGGCCCTCACGAAACTCCTCCAGAAAACCTTGGAACCCACCCCTGCCGAGCTGGCCGCCGCCACGCCGGAGTTCCTCGACGCCTACCTGCGGCTGACTTTCGGCGTGCTCCTGCGCGCCCTCCCCGTCGTCGGCGCCGGGGACGGCCCCTCCCGCGCCGCCCTGTCGCACGCCCCGGCGGGCACCCTCACGGTGGAGGCGTCCGCGCTGGGCCTCACGGGGTGGGTGCGGTGGGATGGCCACGGGGAACCGGCGTCCGGCGCCGGCCCCGCGCCGACCGCGCCCGCGGCCACGCTGCGGTTCACCGACCGCGCGACGCTCCTCGACGCCCTCACCGGCCGCCTGGACCCGATGGCCGCCGTCGCGCTCGGCCGGGTGGAGGTCCGCGGGCTGGTCCCGCTGGCCGACGCCCTCGGCGTGGTCATGGACCGCGTGGAACATTACCTCAAGCCCGCCGCCCCCGGAGGGTAGAAGGCGCGCTTTCCCGAGCCGCGCGATGGCCCCACCCCCGGCTGCCAGACGTATCCTCCAACCACCGTGACCCGCTCCCCTTCTTTCGCCCAATCCCGCGCCCTGTTCGAGCGCGCCGCCGCCGTCGTCCCCGGGGGCATTCCCGGCCACAACGCCCCCGCAGCCACCCTCCCCGGCGCGTCCCCCTACTTCGCCCGGCGCGCGTGGGGCTGCCGTTACGAGGACGTGGACGGCAACGAGTTCCTCGATTTGCTGTGTGCCTACGGCCCCATCGTCCTGGCCTACGACCACCCGGAAGTCGAGGAGGCCGCGCTCCGGCAGGCGCGCGACGGCAACTGTTTTAACCACCCGGCCCCGGTCATGGTCGAACTGGCGGAACGCCTCGTGGAAACCGTGGATTTCGCCGCGTGGTCCGTTTTCGGGAAGAACGGCGCCGACATGACGACCTGGGCCCTCGGCGTCGCCCGCGAGCACACCGGGCGCAAGGCGGTCCTCAAGGTGGACGGTGCTTACCACGGCGCGCACGCCTGGTGCAGCCCCGGCCACGGCGGTTGGATCGAGGAGGACCGCGCGCACATCCACGGTTTCCCGTGGAACGACCTGGACGCCGCCGAGGCCCTCCTGAAACGCCACCGCGGGCAGGTCGCCGCCGTCATCACCACGGCGTTTCACCACCCGGCGTTCGGCGACAGCGCGATGCCGGTCCCCGGCTTCCTGCCCGGCCTGGAAGCGGCGTGCCGGCGGGATGGCGCCGTGCTCATCCTGGACGACGTGCGGAGCGGCTTCCGGCTCCACGCCGGCGGCGGCTCGCACCGGGCGTTCGGATTCACCCCCGACCTGATCTGCTTCTCCAAGGCCCTGGGAAACGGCCACCCCATCTCCGCCGCGCTGGGTTCCCCGGCGCTGCGGCGCGCGGCCGGCCGGGTGTTCCTGACCGGCAGCTTCTGGCAGAGCGCCGTGCCGATGGCGGCCTCCCTGAAAACCCTGGAAGTCTTGGCCCGGGACCACGTCGTCGCCCACCTCGGGCGCACCGGCGCGGCGTTGCGCGAGGGTCTGGTCGCCGCCGGGCAACGCCACGGTGTGCCCGTGCGCTACACCGGGGCGGACGCGATGCCCTTCCTCTCGTTCCACGGGGAAACCAACTTCCTGCGCTCCCAGCTTTGGTGCCGCGAGATGGTCGCCCGCGGCGTGTTTGTCCACCCGCACCACAACTGGTTCCTGTGCGCCGCGCACGGGCCGGCGGAGATCGCCGAGGTGTTAACGGCCGCCGGGGGAGCGTTCGCGGCCGTCCGGGCGGAGTTCGGGGAGACGCCCTGAGCGGTTGCGGAACTCTGCCCCGACGTTCCACATGGAACAACTCACCGCGGCGGCTTCAGCCCGAAGTGCTGGCGCAGCGTCCAGTGCAACAGCCGGGGCGGCAGGAACCGCGCCGCCAGCGGGCCGAGCCGGGCCTGGGAGAACATCCCGACCGTGACCACGGCCGGCAGGGTCCGGCGGTGGCGTTGTTCGATTAACCCGAGCACGCGCGCGGCGACGACCTCCGGCGGCGGGGCGGCGGCGATGTCCCGGTCGGAAACCTCCAACGTGCGCCGGGCGGCGGCGGCGGCGGGTCCGGGGTCGTTGATCCTGGCGGCGCGCGTCAGGGAATCGTTGAACCGGGTGCGGATGTCGCCGGGCTGCACGTCCACGAACTGCACCCCGCTGCCGAGGTCCGCCTCCTCGATGCGAAGGGTCGCCGTCAGGACGCTGAGGGCGGCTTTCGCCGCGTTGTAGGCCGCCGCGTAGGGCAGGAACAGCCGGCCCGCGATGGAGGTCACGTTCACCACCAACCCGCCCCCGGCCGCGCGCATGGCCGGGAGCGCGAGCTGGGTCAGGGTGAACGGGCCGAACGTCAACGTCTCAAATTGTCGCCGCAAGGCATCCCCCGGCAGTTCCGCCCCGGGGCCGAACCAGGCATCGCCAGCGTTGTTGACGAGCACGTCGAACCGACCGCCCGCCTCCGCTTGGGCCACGTGGAACACCCCCGGCACGGCCGCGAGATCGTGGAGGTCGAGCGCGACGGGGTGAAACCGGGGCAGGTCCGCGGGCAACCGGTCCAGGCGGCGGGACGTTCCCCAGACCTCGTGCCCAGCGGCGGTTAGTGCCCGGGCGGTGGCGAGACCGATCCCTGAAGAAGCGCCGGTGAGGAAGACGCGGGCGGGCCGGGGGATTTTCAAGCGGGCGGGGCGGGCTCGCGGGTGCGCTTCGGCTTGCGGGAGGCGGGTGGTTTCAGGTCCGCCGGGGAGCGCATGACAATGGAAACGTTCGTGCCCCCGAAACCGCTGGAGTTCGTCATCACCAGGCGCGGGACGGCGTCGGTCGGGGCGGTGACGATGGGCACGCCGTCGCACATCGGGTCCAGCTCGGTGATGTGCGCGGATACGGGAGTGAAGCCCTCGTCCAACGCCACGCAGCAGAAACCCGCCTCCATCGCCCCGGCCAGGGATAACCCGTGACCAGTGAGGCTCTTGGTGCTGGACACGCGCGGGCGCTGGCCCTCGGGGAACACCGTCTTGATGGCGGTGATCTCGCTGGCGTCCCCGGGCGGGGTGCTGGTGGCGTGGGCGTTGAGGTAGTCCACCTTGGCCGGAGCCACCTTGGCGTCGCGGAGCGCCTGGCGCATCGCGCGGGCCAACCCGTCGCCGCTCGGGTCGGGGGCGAGGACGTTATAACCATCCGAGGTCTGGCCCCAGCCGAGGAGCTCGGCATAGACCTTCGGCGCCCCGCGCTTGCGGGCATGTTCCAGGCTCTCGACGATGAGCACGGCGGCGCCCCCCGTGCCGACGAAACCGTCGCGCTTGATGTCAAAGGCGCAGGGCGATTTCGCTGGGTCCTTCTGCACGCTCAGGGCCCGGGCGGCGGCGAAGGGCACGGAGGAATAGCGGTTGGCGTCCTCCGCTCCAACGACAAAAACGACCTGCTGACGGCCGGTGCGGATGAGGTCCATCGCCTGGCCGAGCGCGTGCGCGGAGGAGGCGCACGCGCTGGAGATGCCGTGGCTGGGACCCCGGATGCCAAAGGTCGGGACGAGGTTTATGTAAAGGGATCCCGGGATGGAGTTGACCACGGACATGGGCGGGCAACGCATGATGCCCTTTTTCCACATGATGACGTAGTTCTCGTAGGCCATCCACATCGAACCGCCGCTGGCGCAGATCAGCCCGGTGCCGTCGTTCGAGACGCTCCCCGGCGGCAGGGCGGCGTCCGCGATGGCCTCGTGCATGGCGAAGTAGGCGAACAGCGAGTTCGGCGCCATCGGCCGCAGCGTCTCGCGCGGGACCTGGTGGCGCGGCGGGTAGGTCCAATCCTCGAAGTCGGTGCTCGGGAACGTGAACTCTTTGATCGTGCCAAAGAGGGTGACGGGGATGTTCGGGTCGTTCACGAACTCTGCGAACGGCTCCACGCCCGTCCGCACCTCGCGCAGGGACCGCGACACTTCCGCGCGGCTGTTGCCGATACTGGTGATGAAACCCAGTCCGGTGACGACGGGCCGGTGGTGCATGGGTGGCCGGGATATCTCAGGAAGACGCGGTCTTCGGGCGCGCGGTCGGGCGACGGGTGGCGGGTTTGGCTTTGTTGACGCCGTTGTGGCCAGCCGGGGCCGCCGGCGGAGGGGCCGCCACGGCGACCTTCTTCCTGGCGGCCGGGGCGCGGCGTCGCGGGGTGGGTGCCGTCACCGGGACCGCGGCCCCCACGCCGGCGAGCGCGGTCTCCGGGTGGTCCCGTTGCGTGGGTTCCTCCTGCCGGTCAACGTGTTGGACAACCTCCTGGCCGAAGGCGAGCACCAGGCGCTCCATCTGCGCCAGCCGCTCGCCCCGCAGGCGGACGGTGCCGTCGAACACGGCCAACGGCGCGTGGAGCTGGTGCAGCTTGATCTCGAACTCCAGGGTATCCCCCGGCCGGGCGCGGCGGTGAAAGTGGGCGTTCTCCATCGAAGCGAACAGCACCTCGTTGTTCGGCAGCGTCAGCCCGAGCCGGGCCGGGGCGCATTCCAGCACCCAGAGGCAAGCCGCCTGACCGGCGGCTTCAAACACGATGGACGCCGGGAAAACGGGGTTGCCCTTGAAGTGCCCCGCCAGGAAATCCTCGTCGCCCTTGACGGTGTAGCGGGCACGAACGGTGTCCTCCTCGATCTCTGCTTCATCCAGGAACAAGAACGGCAGGCCGTGGGGCAGGATGGCCAGTAGGTCCGGGCGGTCGTAGTGACGCAATTTCGGCGTGGCCGCCGTCTCCATCCCCTCGGCCGTGGCGAGCTTTCGGCCGATGAACGTCTTCACGTCACCCAAGGTCCGCAGGTCCTTGAGTTCCTCGTTCTCGATGTGCATAGCCATCGTTTCTTCAATGGAGAGAACGATTTCCAACATCGTGAGCGAGTCAATGCCCAGGTCCTCGACGAGCCGGGTGCCCTCGTCAACGTGGTGCAGGTCCAGCTTCTGGCTGACCTCCGGGGCGAGGTGGCGGTCCACGATGCCGTAAACGATCACGGGCACCTCGGCAACGTCGCCGGATTCGCGGAAGCGCAGGGCGGCGTCAATGGTTTCGGGTCGGCAACGCTTGAGGGCGGCGCGGATCTCGGCGGCTTGTTCGTCGGTCAAAGGCATGGAAGGGACGCGCTGGTAAAGAATTCGGACCCCCGCGGGGCATCGCGCGTCAGTGTAGAACATTTGCGCCCGTTAGCCGCAAGCGAAGAGTAGAATTTCCCGTTTTCCCTGTTCCCCCCGCTTTCGATGGCTGACGAACCAATCTGGTTTCTCACGCACGAGTTTGCCCCCTTCCGCGGCGGCGCCGCGACCTACGTGCGGGAAGCGGCCCAGGCGGCGCGAAGGTCCGGGGTGGACGCGCGGGTGCTGGCCCCGGATTACCACGGGCGGCGCTTACCCGTCGGGGTGGAGACGGAGGCGGTCGTGCGCTTCCCGGGGAACGGCCGGCTCGGCCCCGTGGGCGTGTGGGAGATGGCCCGCGGCATCTGGCGCCACCGGCGGCGGCTCGCGGGCGCCCCCCTGGTCGCCGGCAGCGTGGGCGCGCTGCTGGCGCTGATGCTCCTGGATCACGCGGGACGGTTCCAGCCGGACCGGCTGCTGTGCTTCTTGCACGGCTCGGAGATCCTCAAGCTGCGCCGCCGGCGGCTCTGGCGCGCGCTGGCCCCAGGGTTCTTCCGCCGTTGGCCGCAAGTCGCCGTGGCTTCCCACTACGTGCGGGGCCTGTGGCGGGCAGAAACCTTCGGGGACGGACCGATCCATCTCGCCCCGTGCGCGTGCCCGCCGGCCTTTCTTGAGCGCGCCGGGATCGCCGCCGCGGCCCGCCGGGACCCGCCGGACGGGGAACTCGTCGTGCTTACCCTGGCCCGACTGCACCCGCGAAAAGGGCAGGTTCACGTCGCGCGTGCCCTCGGCAAGCTGCCGACCGCGCTCCGCCGGCGCGTGCGCTACGTCGTCGCGGGGACCGGCCCGGAGGCTTACCGGCGCGAGGTCGAGGCCGCTTGCGCCGCGGCGGACGTGCGGTTCACCGCGGACGGCGCCGTCGCTGACCGGGAACTGGCGGACGTTTACGCGCGGGCTACCGTTTACGCCCAGGCGAGCGTTTCCTTGCCCGAGAGCGTGGAGGGGTTCGGGATCACCTACCTGGAAGCAGCCGCCTGCGGTCTCCCGGTCGCCGCGTGGGCCAGCGGCGGCACGCCCGAAGCGGTGCTCGACGGGCGCACCGGCCTTCTCGCGCCGGAGGGGGACGTGGACGCGCTCGCCGCCGCCCTGCAACGACTGCTGGAAGACGCCGAGCTCCGCGCCCGTTTCGGCCGCGCCGGACCGGAGCACGCGCGAAGTTTCCGTTGGGAGGGTTCCGCACGGATCTTGGTCAGCGCCGCCCGCGCGGCGTTTCCGGTCGGCTAAATTCGCCCGGTCTCAGCCGGTTCCCCCCACCCCGCGGCCTCCCCGCTCCAGCCACACCGCCAGCAGGGCGATGTCCGCCGGGGTCACGCCCGAGACGCGGCCGGCCTGCCCCAGGTTCGCGGGGGCGACGGCGTTGAGCTTCTGCCGGGTTTCCGTGCGTAGGCCGCGCACGGTGGCGAAGTCCAGCCCGGCCGGGATGCGTTTGTTTTCGAGCTTGCCCGCCCGGGCGACCGTCTGCTCCTCCCGACGAATGTAGCCTTCGTAGCGTAAATCCGTCTCGACCAGCTCCCAGAGTTCGGCCGCGAACCGCCCGCGCATCCCCTCCGGCAGCGCGCGCCAACGGTTCTCCGGCCGGCGCAGCCATTGCTCCACGCGCAACCCGTCGTGCCGGGCGCTCCCGGTGAACGCGCGCAGGGTCTCCAGGCGGGTGAGCTTATCCTGGTGCGCCCGCCACAGCGTGTCCGGCACCAGCCCGGCAGCCCGGCCCCGGGTGGTCAACCGCACGTCAGCGTTGTCCTGCCGCAGCAGCAGCCGGTGCTCGGCGCGTGAGGTGAACATCCGGTAGGGCTCTTGCGTGCCCTTCGTCACCAGGTCGTCCACGAGCACCCCGAGGTAGGCCTCCTCCCGCCCCAGCACGAACGGCGGCTCGCCCCGCAGCTTGAGCGCCGCGTTCGCCCCCGCGATTAGCCCCTGCGCGGCGGCCTCCTCGTAGCCCGAGGTGCCGTTGAGCTGACCGGCGAAATAGAGCTGTTCAACCCGCTTGGTTTCTAACGTGCGGCGTAGTTGCGTCGGCGGGCAGTAATCGTATTCCACCGCGTAACCTGGCCGGATGATCTCTGCGCGTTCCAGACCCTTGATGGAGTGAACGAACTCCCATTGCACGTCGAACGGCAGACTCGTGGAGATGCCGTTCACATACAGCTCCCGCGTGTGCCGCCCCTCCGGCTCCAGGTAGAGCTGGTGCGCGGTCTTGTCGGCGAACTTCACCACCTTGTCCTCGATGGACGGGCAGTAGCGCGGGCCGACGCCCTCGATCATCCCGCCGTAAAGCGGGGAGCGGTGCAGGTTTTCCCGGATGATGGCGTGCGTCCGCTCGTTCGTTTCCGTCATCCAGCAGAGACTTTGTTCCACGTGGAACGCGCCGTCCCGCCACCGATTGAGGGTGAATGTTTCCTCCGGTCCCGCGGCCAACCGCTCCGGCCAGAAGGTAAACGTCGGCGGTGGCTCGTCACCGGGTTGGGGCGTGAGTTGGTCCAAGTCCACGGACCGCGCGTTCAGACGACAGGGCGTTCCCGTCTTGAAGCGGCCCACCTCGAACCCGAGTTCACGCAGGGAGTCGGACAGCGTAGAATGGGCGTCTCCCATCCGCCCACCGCTCATATTCTGCTGGCCCACGTGGAGCAGTCCGCGCAAGAAGGTGCCCGTCGTGACGACCACCGCGCGCGCCCGGTAGCGCACGCCCAAAGTGGTTTCCACTCCGACCGCGCGATCCTGCGCGACGAGCAACCGAGCGGCGTTGCCCTGCTGCACCGCCAGGTTCTCCTGGTCTTCCACGACCGCCTTGAGCCGGAACTGGTAAGCCTTTTTGTCGCACTGTGCCCGGGGCCCGCGGACGCTCGGACCTTTGGAGGCGTTGAGCATCCGGCACTGGATCGCGGTGGCGTCCGCGTTCAGGCCCATGACGCCCCCGAGGGCGTCCATCTCCCGGACCATGTTTCCTTTGGCCAGCCCGCCAATCGCCGGGTTGCACGACATCTGGCCGATGGTGTCGAGGTTCTGGGTCAGCATCAGCGTATGCGCCCCCTGCCGCGCCGCGGCGAGCGCCGCCTCCACGCCGGCGTGCCCCGCGCCGATGACCAGCACGTCATAATGGACCGGGAACTCGAACATATCGGATTGAAAAGCTAACACGCGGACCCCTTCCCCGCGACCGGGCGGATGTGTTCCACGTGGAACCCGGACCACTCCCTTCCCTTGCGCGCCGGGGCACTTTGCCGCACTGTCGCGGGCCATGAAAACACCGGCCGCCGAACCCGTTCCTCTCCCCCGCGCCCCTGCATGGCCTGCGATGTCGCTGCTGGTCTTGCTCGGGGCGTGGCGGGTGTGGCTGGGTTGGCTCACGGCCCACGGCGGCGCCGCCACGCTGCCAACCTGGCTGCCAGGTTTTACCCCGATGGCGGCGCTCGCGTTTGCCGGTGGGTTCTTGCTGCCGCGCCGACTCGGGATCGTGGCGGCGCTCGGGGTGGTGCTGGGGTCGGACCTCGCCTTGACGGTAATCTACGGGCAGGCCCTCGGGGCGGGTGAGTTGACGGCGCGCTACGGTTGTCTCTTGGCGTTGGCGGTGCTCGGGACCGCGGGGCGCCGCCGGGGGCTCGGGGCATCCGGCTTGGTTGCCGGCTCGCTGACGGGTGCGGTCTTGTTCTACGTCGTCACGAACACCGCGTGCTGGCTCGGGGGAGCGGCTTACCCGCAGAACCTCGCCGGCTGGGTGCAGGCCCTGACGGTCGGCACCGCGGGGTTCCCGCCGACGTGGGTTTTCTTCCGAAACTCCCTTGTCAGCGACCTGCTGGTTTCTATGCTGCTGGCGGCGACTTGCCTGCCCCGGACGCGCCCGGTGCGCGCTGGTCAAACGTGGGCGCCGCACGTGGCCGCCTGACGCCTCCCCACCCCTTTCCATTCATGGATACCCCCCCGCCCGCCTTCGACCCGAAGAACGAGACCGATCTGCTCTACCTCATGCTGCTCATCCGCCGCTTCGAGGAGCGGGCGGCGCAGCAATACCAGATGGGCGGCAAGATCGGCGGCTTCTGCCACCTCTACATCGGCCAGGAGGCCGTCGTCGCTGGCTCGCTGGCGGCCACGCGCGCCGACGATCCCTGGATCACCGCCTACCGCGACCACGGCCACGCGCTCGCCAAGGGCCTGTCCCCGGAATCCTGCATGGCGGAACTCTTCGGCAAGGCCACCGGCTGCGTGAAGGGCCTGGGCGGTTCCATGCACTACTTCGACAAGGCACGCGCCCTCTACGGCGGGCACGCCATCGTCGGCGGCCACGTCCCGCTCGGCGCCGGCATCGCGTTCGCCTCCAAATACCGCAAGGAGGATAAGGTCACGCTCTGCTACATGGGCGATGGGGCCATTAACATCGGCGCGTTCCACGAGGGTCTAAACCTCGCGGGCCTCATGAAACTGCCCGTCATCTACATCTGCGAGAACAACTATTTCTCGATGGGCACGCACCT
>CAXTFX010000111.1:5553-10957 GCA_964243185.1 uncultured Chthoniobacterales bacterium | reverse complement strand
CTTCACCCCCTTTCCCCGCACCTATGAGAACGCCTCCTAACCCCCGGCTCCGCGCGGGCGTGGTCTGCGCCCTCGCGGGTGGCCTGTTCGGTTTGTTCGGCTGGCGGCTGGTTGATCTCCAGGTGCTCCAGCGCGATTATTACGCCGCGGAAGCGACGCAGGCGCACTCCGTCCGGCTCACCATCCCCGCCCAGCGCGGCAACATCGTGGACGCGCGCGGGGAGATCCTCGCCACCGACCTGCCCCTGCGTAAGGTGGTGGCCGACGGCAGCCTCGTCGAAAAGCCAGACGCCGTCGCCGCCATCCTCGTCCCCGCGCTGGGGTTCCCGCAGAGGGACCTCGCCGCGAGGCTGAACACGGGGCGGCGCTACGTCGTGTTGGGCCGGCAGGTGCCGGCGACCCTCGCCGACGAGGCGCAGCGGGCCCTCGCCGCGGCGAACCTGCGCGGGGTGCGTTTCGAGCCGGATTCCCGCCGGTCCTACCCGAACGGCTCTCTCCTTTGCCACCTGCTGGGCTTCACGGGTTTTGCCAACGAGCAGCAGGAGGAGGAGCACGGCATCCAGGGCATCGAGATGCAGATGGACCGCTACCTGTCCGGCCAGCCGGGTTTCCGCTACATCGAGCGCGACCGCCGCGGCGTGGAAATCGTCCAGCGCCGGGGCGCGGAGCAGGCGGCCCGGAACGGCTACACGGTCAAGCTCACGGTGGATTCGGCCCTGCAACAGATCGTCGAGGACGAGCTGGACCAGGCCGTTAAGAAGTTCACCCCCGAGCGGGCGGTGGTCATCCTCGTGCGGCCGAAAACGGGCGAGATCCTGGCGATGGCCAGCCGGCCGCATTTCGACCTGAACGAGCGCAACGACGCCGAGCCCGAGCAGATGAAGAACCGGGCCATCATTGACCTGGTGGAGCCCGGCAGCACCTTCAAAATCGTCACCGTTTCCGGCGCGCTCGACGCCAAGCTGGTCCGGCCGGACACGCACATCTTCTGCGAGAACGGCCGTTGGGAATACAACAAGAACCTGCTCCGGGACGATCACCCCATCGGCGACATCACGGTGCACGACGTGCTGGTGCGCTCCTCGAACATCGGCGCCGCCAAGCTCGGCGTGCAGCTCGGCGCCAACCGGCTCTACCAGCAGATCAAACGCTTCGGCTTCGGGGACAAGACGGGCATTGACCTGCCGGGCGAGATCTCCGGCCTGTTCCACCCGGTCAACCGCTGGAGCGCCATTTCCATCACCCACATCCCGATGGGGCACGAGGTGGCCGTGACCCCGCTGCAAGTGGTGATGGCCATGAGCACCATCGCCAACGGCGGCCGGCTGATGACCCCCAAGGTGGTCCAAGCGGTTCTGGACGAGCGGGGCCAGCCCATCGCGGAGTTCCCGCCGGTGCCGGTGCGCCAGGTGGTCGGCGCCGAGGCGGTCCGCCAGGTCACCGCCGCCCTGGAGGACGTGGTGCTCCGCGGCACGGCCAAGGGGGCGGCCGTGCCCGGCTTCCGCGTGGCGGGCAAGACCGGCACGGCCCAGAAGCCCGGGCCGCACGGTTACATCCCCGGCAAATACGTCGTCTCGTTCGTGGGTTTCCTGCCGGTGGAGGACCCGGAGCTGGCCTGTCTGGTGCTCCTGGACAGCGCCCACACGAAACCCCACGAAAATTACGGCGGCACCGTCGCGGGGCCCGTTTTCGCTAACATTGCCGCCCGCGCCGCGCGCTACCTCGGTCTGGAGGAGCAGCACCCCGCCGGGGGCGGCGACCTCGCCACCCGGACCACGGTCGTCCAGCCCAGCCCCCTGGCCGCCGCCATCCCGCCGACGGATGACGATTGAAGGATGTCGGGCTAACCTCGCCGCCCCATGCAGCTCCGGCATCTTCTCCCCAAGGTTTCCGCCCGACAGGTGCGCGGTTCCACCGACCTCCCCGTGGCGTCCGTGTGCTACGACTCCCGGCGGGCCGGCCCCGGCGCGGTCTTCGTCGCCCTCCGCGGGGAGCGTGCCGACGGTCACGAGTTCGTCCCCCAGGCCCTCGCCCGCGGCGCCGCGGCCCTCGTCGTCGAGCGGTCCGACGTCGTCCCGCCCGGCGCCCCCGTCACGGTCGTGGAGGTCAGCGACACCCGCCGCGCCCTCGCCGACCTCGCGGCCGCCTTCTTTCAGCAGCCCTCGCACCGGCTGAAGGTTGCGGGGATCACCGGCACCAACGGCAAGACCACCACGGCCTTCCTCCTGCGCCACATCCTCGAACGTTCCCGCCTGCCCTGCGGGCTGATCGGCACGGTGCGCTACGAGCTCGGGGCGGGCGTCGTGCGGCCCAGCGCCCGCACCACCCCGGAGTCGCTCGAAGTCCAGGGGATGCTCGCGGAGATGCGGGACGCCGGGTGCCGGGCGGCGGTGATGGAAGTTTCCTCCCACGCGCTCGCCCAGGACCGCGTCCGCCACGTGGCCTTCGACGCCGCCGTGTGGACGAACCTCACCCAGGACCACCTGGACTTTCACCGGGACATGGCGGCCTACTTCGAGGCCAAGGCGCGGCTGTTCCTGGAGCTGCTGCCCGCCTCCGCCGTGGGCAAGAAGCGGCCGACGGCCGTGGTCAACGGGGACGACCGTCACGGCGCGCAGCTCCTCGCGCGGCTCCCGAAGGAGATCCCCGTCCTGACCTACGGCGTGGGCGCCAACGCCAGTTTCCGGGCGAGCAACTTCAAGACCGAATTCGCGGGCTCCTCCTACCAGCTCGACGCGCAGGAACGCTCCTTCCTGGTCCGCCTGCCCCTGATCGGCAAGTTCAACATCTACAATTCCCTGGCCGCCCTGACGGCCGCCGCGGCGATGGGGGTTTCCGTGCGCGAGGCCGTCCAGGCGCTGGCCACCGCGCCCGCCGTGCCCGGCCGGCTCGAGCCCGTGCCGGTCAAGCGGAACTACCAGATCTTCGTGGACTACGCCCACACCCCGGACGCCCTGGAGAACGTGCTCCACACTCTGCGCGAGCTGCGCCCCCGGCGGCTGGTGACGGTGTTCGGCTGCGGCGGGGACCGTGACCGGGCCAAGCGCCCGTTGATGGGTCGCGCGGCGGAAACGCTTTCCGACTACGCCATCGTCACCTCCGACAACCCCCGCCGGGAGGACCCCGCCGCCATCGTGCGCGACGTGGTGGCCGGCTTCACCCCCGGCGCCGGCCGGCACGAGGTCGTCCTGGACCGTCGCGAGGCCATCGCCCGCGCCGTCGAGCTCGCCGGCCCGCGGGACATCGTCCTCATCGCCGGCAAGGGCCACGAGGATTACCAGGAGTTCGCCGACCGCACCGTCCCCTTCGACGACGTGCAGGTAGCCCGGCAGGCCGTGGAATCCCGGCCGGTGGAAATGGCCGCGAACTTTTGACGCCCCCGCCTTTTCCGCATGGAACCGCTCGACCTCCCGACCCTCACCGCCTACGCCGGCGGGACGTTGCGCGGCGGGGACCCCGCGTGGACCGTGCGCGAGATCAGCACCGATTCCCGCACGGTCGGCCCGGGCGACCTGTTCCTGGCGTTGCGGGGCGAGCGGTTCGACGGCCACGCTTACGTTTCCCAGACCGCGGCCCAGGGCGCACTCGGGGCCGTGGTGGCGCGCGACTTCCTGACGTCCTCCCCCCCGGCGGACGTTCCCGCGAACTTCGCCTGGATCGAGGTGGGGGACACGCTGGAGGCCTACCAGCGGATCGCCGAGAACTACCGCCGCCGGCAGCTCGCCGCCCTGCGCGTCGTCGGCATCACGGGGTCCAACGGGAAAACCTCCACCAAGGATTTCACCGCCGCCGTGCTCGGGCGCCGCTTCACCGCGCTCAAGACCGAGGGCAACTTCAACAACCACGTCGGCGTCCCCCGCATGGTCCTCCGCGCGTCGGCCGCCGCCCACGAGGTCGCGGTGCTCGAGATGGGCATGAACCACCCGGGGGAGATCGCCCCCCTCGCCCGGATCGCCCGGCCCGACGTGGGCATCATCACTAACGTCGGCACCGCGCACCTGGAGTTCATGGGCACGCGCGCGGCCATCGCCCAGGAGAAGGGGATGCTCGCGGAAGCCCTCGGGGCAAGCGGCACCCTGGTTCTCCACGCGGAGGACGAGTTCACCCCCGCCCTCGCTGCCCGCACCGTCGCCACCGTCGTGACGGTGGGCCTCGGCGCGGGCGACCTGCGGGCCGAAGCCGTCCGCCCCGACCCGGCCGCGGACGGCGGCGGCAGCCGTTTCACGCTGGTGGACACCCGCGACGGGCAACGGGCCGAGGTTTCCTTGGCCGTGCCGGGCGCCCACATGGTGGTCAACGCCCTTCTGGCGGCCGCCGCCGGCCGGGCGCTGGGCCTGGACCTCGCGGGGTGCGCCGCCGGCCTCGCCGAGGCCCGGCTCACCCGGGGCCGGTTGGAGCGGAAAACGCTCGGCGGGCTCGATTTCCTGGACGATTCCTACAACGCCAACCCGGATTCCATGACCGCGGCCCTGCGCACGTTGGCCCAACTGCCCGTGGCGGCCGGCCGCCGTCGTCTGGCCGTGCTCGGGCGCATGGGTGAGCTCGGCGAGGCGGCCGCCGACGGTTACCGCCAGGTCGGGGAACACGTCGCGGCCGAAGGGTTGGATGCCCTCATCACCGTCGGGCGCGAAGCCGAAGCCATCGGGGCCGCCGCCCGCGCGGGCGGCCTGCGCGCGGTCCACGCCGTCCCCACCCCGGCCGAGGCCGCCCGGCTCCTGCGCGCCGTAGCCCGGCCGGGGGACCTGATCCTGCTCAAAGGCAGCCGGTCCGCCGCGATGGAAACCGTGCTCCAAGCCCTGGACCCGGACGCCACCGAAAATTTTCCCGCCAACACCCCCCTGACCTGACCCGCGACGACGCCCTTCCCCGATGCTGTTCTACCTCTACGAGCTGCGGCGGTCCCTGCCCGCGCTGAACGTGTTCCAATACATCACGTTCCGCGCCCTCGGCGCCGCGCTCACGTCGTTCCTGCTGTCCCTGCTCTTCGGGAAGCTGGTCCTACGCAAGTTGCTGTCGTTGAAGTTTGGTCAACCGATCCGCACGCGCGAGGAGGTCAACCAGCTCTACGAGTTGCACTCCCGCAAGGCCGGCACCCCGACGATGGGCGGTGTGCTCATCATCGCCTGCGTCGTCATCTCCTCCCTGCTCTGGGCCAAGCCCGAGAACCCCTCCGTCTGGCTGGCGCTCATCACCATCCTGTGGCTCGGCGGCCTGGGATTCGTGGATGATTTTCGCAAGATCACCAAGCGCAACTCGAAGGGGGTTTCCTCCCGCGTCAAGCTCCTCGCCCAGGGCGCGCTCGCGGCGGGGCTGGTCGCCTACTTTTTCTTCGGCCCGAAGAACGCCATGCTGGCGCCGCAGCTTTACATCCCGTTCAAGAAGGGGCCGCTCATTGACAACATGT
>CAXTFX010000111.1:0-5543 GCA_964243185.1 uncultured Chthoniobacterales bacterium | reverse complement strand
TTGTGGTTCGCGCCGGTGTTCTACTTCGCGGTCATCGTCGGCTGTTCCAACGCCGTTAACCTCACCGACGGCCTGGACGGGCTGGCCATCGGCTGCACCATCCCCGTGAGGATGGCGTTCGCCGCCATCGCGTCCGCCACGGGCAACATCCGCGCGGCCTCCTACCTGGAGATCCCGTTCCTGCCCGGCTGCGGCGAGCTCGTCGTCCTCTGCCTCGCCCTGAGCGGGGCTGCCCTGGGGTTCCTGTGGTTCAACGCCCACCCGGCCCAGATGTTCATGGGCGACACCGGGAGCCTGGCCATCGGTGGGTTCATTTCCGTCGTGGCGATCTGCTGCAAGGCGGAGCTCCTGCTCGTGCTCATCGGCGGCATCTTCGTCATGGAAGCCGGCTCGGTGATGCTCCAGGTGGCCTCCTTCAAGATGACGGGCAAACGCATCTTCAAGATGTCCCCCATCCACCACCACTTCGAGCTGATCGGCTGGAAGGAGAACACCGTCGTCGTCCGCTTCTGGATCCTGTCGGTCGTCTTCGCCGTGCTCGGGCTGGCGACCCTGAAACTTCGCTGAGGGGGACGTGAACTTCGACCTCCGCCACCCCGTTCTTCCTTCGACCGTATGAACTACCGCGACAAAAACATCGCCGTCCTCGGCCTCGGCCGCAGCGGGGAAGCCGCCGCGCTGCTCCTCGTGGCCCTCGGCGCCCGCGTGACCCTGCTCGACAGCGCCGGGGACCCCGCCCCGCTCCGGCCCAAGATCGAAAAACTCGCCGGCATGGGCATCCCCGTCCGCACCGGGACCGACGCCGTGGCGGACGCCGCGGCCGCGGCCTTCGACCTCGCCGTGCTCTCCCCGGGGATTGATCCGAAGGTCCCCCTCGTGCAAAACCTCCTGCACCGGGGCGTGCCGGTCATGGCCGAGATCGAGCTCGCCTACGGCCAGTGCCCCAAACCCATCGTGGGCATCACGGGCACGAACGGCAAAACCACGACCACGGAACTCGTGGCGGCCATGCTCACCGGGGCCGGGGTGCGGACCGTGGCGAGCGGCAACATCGGTAAACCCTTCTCCGAAGTCGTCCGCGAGGGCACGGCGGACATTGACATCATCACGCTGGAGGTGAGCAGCTTCCAACTGGAACGCATCCGCCGCTTCCGGCCGACGATCTCCGTCTGGCTCAACCTCGCGCCCGACCACCTCGACCGTTACGCGGACGTGCACGAATACCGCCAGGCCAAGCTCCGCATCTTCGAGAACCAGACGGCCGAGGACTTCGCCGTGGTCAACTTCCGCGACCAGCTCCCTCCCGTGCCCGCCCAGCGCATCACGTTCTCCGCCTACGAGATCGGCGGCGACCTGGACCTGCGCGAGGACGTGATCCACTTCCGCGGCACCCCGTTGCTCGACCAGAAACGCACGGCCCTGCGGGGTCGGCACAACGCGGAAAACCTCATGGCGGCCCTCGGCGTGGGGCTGGCCCGCGGGCTGACCCCGGAACAGATGGAACCGGGGCTGGTCAACTACCGCCCCGCCCCGCACCGCTGCGAGCTGGTGCGGGAGGTGAACGGGGTCAAGTTCATCAACGACTCCAAGGCGACCAACCTGGACGCCCTCGAAAAGGCGTTGCTCAACACCGGCGACGAGATCCCCATCGTGCTCATTGCCGGGGGCAAGGACAAAGGCTTCGAGTTCGACAGCCTGACGACGCTGGTCGGCGAGCGGGCCCGCTGGGTCGTGCTCATCGGCGAGATGGCCCCGCGCATCGAGGCCTCCTGGCACCAGGTGGTCCCGTGCGAGCGCGCCGCGACCCTGGCGGACGCCGTCCGCATCGCCTGGTCAATGGCGCGGCGCGGGGAGGTCGTGCTGTTCTCGCCCGGAACGTCGAGCTTCGACATGTTCCGGGATTACGCGGACCGCGGGGATCAGTTCCGAACGTTAGTCGCGGCGTTGCCGGCCTGACCCGGCGGGGCGAACGATCCCCCCCGTTGAAACGTGACGTTAGAACGAGCTGACAGATTTATTCTCGCGGCCTTTAGTTGGGCGAGTTTGCTGGATTACCTCGCCGGCGGCGGTCCGGGGATCCGGGGACTTGAGTGATTTACTCGCGCTGACAATCTTCCAGCCTAGACCACCAAAACGGGGGAGGCATTGATTGGATGCGACCCCGACGCCGCTGCGTTTAAACCAAAGTTGAAACTTCGGGGTAATCCGTTGGTTCCCGGAAACCCGTTCGCGAAACGATCCCGCCATGTTCCCTCGGACGTTCAGATGGTTCGATGAACCCAATGATCGCATCACCGCGACATTGAGTCCGACGCTGGCCACGGTCCGTGGCCGTTGATCCCGCCGATCTTTCGAGTTTGCTCGCCGCGGGGGAGGATCACTACGAAACAGAGTTGTGACATTTGGTAGCGATGCTAGTGACCATAGTGAAGGAGGATTTTCGGTCTTTGTTACGCCCGCTGGCAGGATTTTCAGCCATCGCGTCGAAATTGGTGAAAATATGAGAAATAAATCTTGCGTCTAACATGGAAATCTAGTTTAACCTTTCCCTTGTTCTAGCTTCCATGCCTGAAGCCGCCTCCCAGCCCCTCGAGTCCCCGCACCGTCCCGCCGCCGGCGGGGCCACCCGCTTGCGCGCGGTGACCCGCCGGGTTCCCCGGCGGCCCGCCAGCCTGGCGGTCGGGGACGAGGGGGGCGGCGGCCATCCCGACGAGGCCGCGCCGGAGCCGAGTATGCGGCTCTCCCGCGCCCTGGGGGTGATGCTGTTGCTCCACGTCGTGGCCGTGGGCGGGGTCCTGGCCTTCGGGTTGATCAAGGAGCGACCGGTCGCGCCGGGAACGGCCCGCCCGATCAAGCCGACCCGGGGCAGCCCGAAGCCGGAGTTGACCGGCGTCAACCCGGTCGCCGACAACGCGCCCACGCCCCTCCCTCCCGCCGTGCTGGCGACCGTGGCAACCCCGGGCCCGGCGGCGGCCGGACGGGGGGTGCCTACCCCGCCCCTTTCCCGCGCGGAAGCCGACGCGGTGCGGTTGATCGAGAGCGGCGGTCCGAACCCCCTGGGTCCGGGCGAGCGCGCCTACGTGGTCGGCCGCGGGGAAACGGTTCAAACCATCGCCCAGAAGCTCCGGGTCGAGGCGGCCACCCTCCTGCGGCTGAACAACATTGACGATCCCCGCAAGATCCAGGTCGGCCAACGCCTCCGCGTGCCCCCGCCCGGGGCGCGTTCCCGTTCCTAGCCGACGGGGGCGATCCGCACGGCCCGTCACCTGCTCTGAAGGACCCCAGAAGCCGCTTTTTCTCGTTTATCCGCTCAAAACCCCTTTCCTCCGCCCGCGCCTTCCGCTACAACGCGCGTTCCCGCCCACCCGCCTCATTTTTCTCATGCCTCCTTCCCCCACCCTGTTTCGGCGAGCGCAGCGCACCTTCGCGGTCGGTGCGTGCACGCTGGTGATCCCCACCGCGCTGGCGTTTTCCGGCCTGGGTTTCCTGCGCGCGCACGGCGCGGGCGCGTCCGGCCGGGAGCTGCCCGGGGCCGCCTCGCTCGTGAACGCCGCCGGGGCCGCCGAGGTGGGCGACGGCCGTTCGCTGTGCTTCGAGTTTGCCACCGCCGCCGATGGCCCCCTCTGGGTGCTCGTCCAGAACCGCGGGGGCCACCGCGCCAGCCGCGGCGTGTTGGTTTCCCGCACGGCCGGCTTTGAGGACGCCCGCGCCTTGCGGGCCGGTTCCGACGCCGAACGCCACCTCCTCGCTGCCCTGCGGGGCCTCGCGCTCCGCCCGGGGGAGGACGCGCGCGTGCAGGGCAACCTGGAACGCCTTTGTGACCTGATCTCCAGCCGTCAGCGTCCCTGTCCCGCCCCGGCGGATTGGTATCTGTATTGAGGGGCCCGGGGAGACCAGCCCCCTCCCAAGGCTCTTACTTCCCCCCTCCCCGTGCACCCTCCTCTCCCCTCCCCCGCCGCCGGCCGGGCCTCCGGCCGCTTCCCGGCCTCCGACCTCGCGGCGTCCGCCCTCTGGTCCCGGCTAGACCGGCCGCGGGTGGACGCGCACGATTCGCACCCTCCCAACGTTGGCCAGACCTCACGGTGGTTACGCCGCGCCTCCGTTTACCGGCGGCTGCGCGCCTGTCTTCATCTTATAGGATAAAAGATGTCAGTTTACCGGCCGTTTCAAGTCTTACCGAACCGATGAGCCGACGCTCCGCGCATTTATTGCTCTTCAGCGTGGCGATCCTGCTGGTGGTCGGGATGGTGATGCTGTTCAGCACCAGCGCCTACCAGCCGGATAATCGGGGCGACATCTATCACTTCCTGAAAAAGCAGTCCGCCTGGCTGGGCATCGGGCTGGTGGCCTGCGCGGTGGCTTCCCGGGTGGATTACCACCTTTGGCACCGGGTGCGCTGGCCGCTGTTCGCGGCCGCCGCGGCGGGGTTGGCACTCTGCTTCGTGCCCGGGGTGGGAGCCCGCATCAACGGCTCCCACCGCTGGGTCCACTTCGGGCCGCTCGGTTTCCAACCCTCCGACCTGGCCAAACTGGCGGTGGTGCTGACCCTGGCCGGCTGGGCGGCGCGCTGGGAAGCGCGCGGCCGCGAATTCTGGTTCGGGCTGGCGCTGCCGGCGGCCCTGGCCGGGGTGTTGATGGTGGGAGTCCTCGCCGAGCCGGACCTGGGCACGACCCTGCTCCTGGGCGTGGTGACGGTGGCCATGCTCTTCGTGGCGGGCTGCCGGGTGGTTTACCTGCTCGTGCTCGGGGCCGGCGGTGGGGGGGCCGTGTTCCTCATCGCCAAGCACATCGGCAACCGGAAGGGCCGGATGCTGGCCTTCCTGGACCTGGAGAAATACCGCCACACCTTCGGCCACCAGCAGTGGGAGGGTTTGCAGGCGTTCGCCACCGGGGGCGTCACCGGGCAGGGGCTCGGGGAGAGCGTGGAGAAGATGCGCTACCTGCCCTACGCGCACACCGACTTCATCTTCCCCATCGTCGGCGAGGAGCTCGGGCTGCGCGTGACGCTGCTCGTCGTGCTGGCCTTCGCGCTGATCGCCACCAGCGGCGTGCTCATCGCTACGGCCGCCCGGGACCGCTTCGGGCTGCTGCTGGCCTTCGGGCTGACCATGACCATCGTGCTCCAGGCGGCGGTGAACATCGGCGTGACCACGGCGTTGTTACCCAACAAGGGGATGCCCCTGCCCTTCATCTCCTCCGGCGGCTCGAACCTCTGCCTGTGCCTGCTCTTCGTCGGCATCCTCTTGAACGTCCATCGGCAGGGCGGCCGGCTCGTCCCGGTCCCGTTGCGCGGGGCGGGGCGCCGGGGTGCCGGGGAGGACGACGGTGGGCCGGCGCGCGAGGGGGTCTCCCGCGGACGGCCCACGGCCCTCGCCGCCCGCCTCAGCGCCCGCCTGGGCGGCGGCGGTGCACACCCGGGGCAGACGGGTTCCGCCCCCCGGATCCCCGCGCGGCGCGTCTCACCGCAAGCTCCCTGAAGCACCATCATCGTTTGCCCGCGCCGAGCGGTGGCGGCGCCTGGGGGGCGCCGACCGGGACGGGGG
>CAXTFX010000110.1:0-11018 GCA_964243185.1 uncultured Chthoniobacterales bacterium | reverse complement strand
CGCTTTAACGCCGCGACGGAAGTGCGCCGGATGGCCCGCGCCGCGCCCGTGCGACGCGCGGGGACAATCCGCGCGCGCAGGCACTCCGCAACGTCGTTCGTTCCCGCGGGGAGGCACCACCCGCGGGCGCCAAGCATCGCTCCTGGGCACGGGCCGCGCCCGGGGAAGCACCCGCTTTGGGCGCGGCGATCTCCGTTGCCCGCCGGGGTCGGGTCCACGCTCCCCGCGCGGCCTCGCCCGCACCGCGGACCCTTTCGTTTGCCTGTGCCGGACTGTAGCGGCGGCCCATGACCGCCGGGCCTCCGTCCGCCGGGGGTCTCGTCCGCCGGGGCGGCGCCCTGACCGGCCAGCGCCCACATAGACCGCTCGCCCCGACAGGGGCCGCCACGAAACATTGGCATGACCACACAGAGCGGTTCCCGCTCGGGTTAGCCATCGGCCCCGTTTGTCGGGCGACCGTCCTGGTTGCCGTTTTCCCGGCGAGGGCTGCGGATTACCCGCCGGCCGCATTCCGCCTCGCGGCAGTTTGGATGAACCGCGCGAACCGCGGTGGGTTGAACCCTGAAAGGCCCCCCGGAGTCCGCCCCGGAAACGAAACCGCCGCGGCGCGTTCATCATACGCCGCGGCAGCAACGTTCGATCATAGCCCGCTCCGCGTCTTCCCCGAGGGTCAACAACGCGGAGCCGGGGTCCGGTCGGATCAGGCCCGGCGGGTGCGGAAACGCTGGAGGCCCAACAGGAGTCCCAGGCCGCCGGCCATCATCGCCCAAGTGGAGGGCTCGGGCACGACGGCGGTAAGAACGACGTCGTTACCGTCGCCCATGCCCACGTCAAAGGTGGTCCCGCCGGAGGTAAACGTGCCGCTGCCGAAGGGGGCGTTAACAAAGGCGCCCTGCGTGGTGCCGTTCGTCACGTTGTTGATCAGCGTGAAGGAGCTGCCGGGGGCCGGGGTGAAGCCGCCACCCAGGGTCAGCACGAGGTTGCCGGCGAGGTTCAAGGTCGCCGTGGTGCCATTGAGGACTACCTGGTCATAGAGGGTGCCCGCCGTCGCGCCGTTGATCTCTGCCGCGAAGAGGGAACCGCCCTGTAGGTTGAGGGTGGCGGTGCCCGGGGTGGTGCCACCGGCTTGGCTGGCAGTGATGGTCAGCAGGCCCGCACCGTTGCCCGGAGACAGGGCGGAGCCGCTGTTGACGGTAACCACGTTGGCCGTCGCCGCGCCGAGGACAATGGTGCCCGCGCCGCCGAGGGTGGCCGGGGTGGTGCCAGCGGCATCACCCACCGTCACCGGACCGCTGCCGGTGCCCGAACCCGCGGTGTTGTTCACCAGCAGGGCGCCGCCGGTGATCGTCGTGCCACCGGAGTAGGTGTTGGCGCCGGTGAGGTTCATAACACCCGCGCCGGTTTTTGTCAGCGAGGCGGCGCCGGCACCGCCGGTGCGGTTGACGAGGACGGCCGAGACGTTGAGGTCGCCACCCGAGGCGCCAGTCGCGCCGACGTTGAAGGTCGTGCCGGTGGTGACGCCCGTGCCTAGGTGGTAACCGTCGGTGGTGCCGGTGCCAGAGCCGGTCGAGGAGATCGTCGAGGCCGTGGTGCCGGCGACCGTCACGGCGCCGCCGAAAGCATACATCTGAAACTGCGTGTTGCCCGAGCCGCCGGTGCCTGTCAGGGTGCCACCGTTGATGTTGACCGGGCCGAGGGTGTTGAAGGCCGCCCCGTTGTTGGTCACCGTGCCGCCGGCCGCGATGTTGATCGGGGTCTGGATCGTCGAGGAGGCGCCGCCAAAGTTGTCACCGGTGCCGAACTGGAGGGTGCCGCCATTGTTGACGTTGATGCTGCGGGCGGCGCTTTGCGGGTTGCCCAGGGCGCTGCTGGTCGGGTTCGTCGTGTTGTTGGCTAGGCTGGCAACCAGGGTGCCGCCGTTAACGTTGACGTTACCGGTGAAGGTGTTGGCCCCGGTGAGCGTCTGCGTGCCCCCGCCCGTCTTGGTCACCACACCCGTGCCGCTGATGACGTTGCCGTAGGTGAAGGAACTGCCCGCCGTGCGGTTGTAAACTAGCGTGGCGTTGTCCACGATGTTCGCGCTGGTGTCGATGCTGCCGTTGGTCGTGCCGTCGCCAATTCGGAGCGTGCCGCCACTGATCGTCGTCGTGCCCGTGTAGGTGTTCGTGCCCGTCAGCGTCAGGATGCCCGTGCCGGTCTTGGTGATGCCGACTCTCACGGGAATCGTGGCGCTAGTGCCGTTACTGATCGTGCTGGCAATCGTGTTGTTGAGGTTAGCGTCGCCAACGCTGTAAACGATGGTGCCACTGCCCTGGGCGCCACTTCCGGTGATGAGGGAACCCGCCGCGCCGTTAAGCGAGCCGAAGGTGTAAATGAGTGTGCCATTTGTAGAAGGCGAACTGGACAACGTGACCCCAGAGTTCAGGTTCACGGTGCCGGTCGTTGGCCCCACAAAACCGGTATTTAAGCGGAAACCAGCAGTTCCTGATGTGGGCGCAACAGTCAAGGTGCCGGTATAATTTGCCCAGCTAGCACTCGGAGTGAAAACCCCGCTATTAGTGATGTTTAAAGCTACGTTCCCAGCCCCGGATAGGGTTCCGCTGAAACCATTGGACCTTTGGCTAGACGTGATGGTGGACGCGGAGTTAACCGTAACGTTGTTCCCAAGAAACACGCCAGCCGTGCTTCCGCTAATCGTGCCAAACCCCAACGTTCCCCCGCCCAGGGTAATGGCCCCGGTGCCGAAGCCGTTGGCGGCAACGTTGGCTACCATTGCCCCGGCGTTGATGGTCGTGCCGCCGCTGTAGGTGTTCGATCCACCCAGGAAGACCGATCCCGCGCCGGTCTTTGTGATGGCGGACGCACCGGAGATGACCGGGTTGATCGTCGCCGTGCCGACCACGTCGAAGTTGCCGCTGGCCGCCAAGGCGAGATTCAACGTGCCCGCGCCGCCGCCAATCGTCAGGTTGCCGCCGCTGGCCACGTAAAGTAGATCGGCCGCATTAGGGGCAACCGAGTTGGCGCCGCCATTGAGCGTGATCGTGCTCGTCGTGGCGGCGGTAGCGTTCGTGATCGTCAGCGCGGTGGCGGACAGATCGTTAAGCGTGCCGATGCCCAAGGCGGCCGCGTTGTTCAGCGTAAACGCCGCAGGATTATACGTGACGGCGGTAAACGTCACATCGCTGGCTGCGGTCGGCAATCCGGCCGAATACGTGCTCGCCGCCGTCAGGTCGCTCCGTCCGTTGATGACGTTGTCGGGCGTGTTCGCCAGCGCCGCCTGCGAGGCCAACAAGGCGGCGGCGAAGGGGAGCAGGCGCGCGGAGAAGCGGGGTCTCACGACGATCCCACGGGCAAGGGGGTCAAACGACTGGCCTGATTGGGTCTGCCGGGCAGTAAGTCCAACGAACAGATTTTGGCGGGGGAACGTCATGGGGTTGGCAGGGAGGTGATGGACGGGATGGGAAAAGCGCTCATTTATCTGGTGGAGCGCGAGTCGGTCAACCAAATTCTTCATTCTATTGCACTTTTTTGCAGTGCTTTGAAGTTCTCGCCGCCGGGGCCGGATGCCGGGGCCGGGCCGGGAGGCCGGACCGGGACGAAAACCAGGGTTCCCCGGCGTGGGGGCGCCCCCTGAAAACTGGCGCGGGGACGCTCCCCAGATTAGGGAAACACGGACCGGGTTTAGCGCCGGGGAACCTCCCCGGGGCGCGAGCGGGCTGGGAACGACCCCGGGGAACGGGAGGTTTGCGGGCTGGTGTTGCAAGATATTGCAATTCTGCCGCCTGCACCTGGCCGGAAACCGCAGAACCCGTGGAACGGTTCGTTTCTTAGCGTTGCAAACCTCCCTGCAAACCGTTAGAAACTTTACGCAACCCTCCCAAAAAATGATTCCGAAGACCCGCGACCACGTTTCAATTCCCCCGGCCGGGAGCTCCCCCGGTGCCGGGGCGGCCCGGATGCGAACCATCGCTGAGCGGCTGGGGCTCTCGGTGGCCACGGTGTCGCGCGCCCTGCGCGGGGTGGCGGGCATCAACGCGCGGACCCGCGCGAGGGTGTTCGAGGCGGCGGCCCAGCTCGGCTACCAGCTCCCGCGGAGCTTCCGCGCGGAGGACCTCCAGAACGGCAAGCTCCACCACGTCGCCGTGCTGGTGCAGACCCCGCCCACCCAGGCGGCTTCCCCGCACTACCTGGTGGGCATGAGCGAGGCGGCGATGAGCCTGAACGCCTCGCTGGTGGTTCACCACGTGGAGCCCGGCCAATGCGACCGGCTGCTGGAGCCGAAGTTCCAGCCCCGGGCCATGCAGTCGGGCCTGGTCTCCGGGGTGATCTTCGTTTTCCGCTGGCCCCCGGAGGTGGTGCGCGCGATCAGCCGGCGCTTCGCCACGGTGTCCATCACGCACCGCTACCCGGGGGTGGACCTGGACCTGATCGGCGTGGACAACCACGAGGGGGCGGACCTGCTGGTCAGCCACCTGCACGGGCTCGGCCACCGCCGCATCGGCTTCCTGGGCCGCTGCCCGGACCTGCACTGGGCCACGCAACGCTTCGCCGGCTACGTGGCGGCGCTCAACCGGCTCGGCCTGGCCTACGAGCCGGGGTGGGTGGTGGACATGAGCCTGGCCGCGCTCACCGACCCGCGCCACGCCTTCGCCGTGAGCGAGGAGCCCCTGGCGCAGGTGGAGCGTTGCGCGCGCGGGGAGGGCGTGCGCGCCTGGGTCTGCTCCAGCGAGACCGTCGGCCAGGGCTTGCACCGCTGGGTCCAGGCGCGGCCCGGGGGGGGGCTGCGGGTGCCGGAGGAGCTTTCCCTCACGGGCTTTCACCGCAGCCCCGCCGGCGCGGGCGCGGAGGAGCAGCCGCCGCTCACCAGCGTCACGGCTTCCTACCAGGCGATGGGCGCCGCCGCGCTCAAGCGCCTGCTCTTCCGCATCCAGAACCCGGTCGAGTCCACCCGGCGCGTCCTCTTTCCGTTCGAGCTGTATCCCGGGGTCACGTCGGCCGCCCCGCCGTCGCCGTTTCAGGGAGAGGGGGAGCCTTCCGCGGTCGCCGCCGGCGCTGCCGCCCCGACGACGGCGGGGTCGGGGAAAACGAACGGTTCGGACGGCGGGGGACGGTAAGCATCCCTAGAACTCAAAACCAAGTGAACCCTGACGACGCGGTCGGTAGCCCCGGCGGGGGGGTCAGAAAGTAGCCCTCGGTGGTTATGCCAACATTCCGCGGCCTTTTACCCCGGTTTGCAAAATGCCTGAACCGCCGGGAGGGACCCGCTCCGTCGGGTCCGCCGTGCGGGAATGAGCGCGGTAGGTATCTTTTGCGAAGGACGCAGACCCGACGGAGCGGGTCCCTCCCGGCGCTAGGGGTTAACACCACCACGACGTTGATGGGCGCTCCTCGGCAGCCGCCTCGATAGCCTCCCGACGACCGGGCGCGGCGGGTTAGACCGGGTCCCGCCGCGGCCATTCCGCGGGCGGGCGGAGCGCGGCGGCGGTGACTTCTGCCAGGCGCCGGTAGCTTGGCCGCGACGGCGGCTTCCGGCATCTGCGTCCGGTCCAGCCGTTCACGGACGGTTCCCGCCGCCAGCCGGCCCGTCGCCAGGAGGGCCGTTAACAGCGCCAAGTCCTTCGGGCGGCCCGCGCGGAGCTTCGCCACGGCGTAGTCGTGCGGCTCCAGGCAAAACACCCCGGCGCAATCCGCTAGGGGGACCAGCCGGTCCTCCCAGCCGGGGGGGGAGCATATCGCGAATGCCCGAGCGCAAAAAATCGGCGTAGTAGCCCGAGCGCCGACGGAACGTGCTGTCCTCGCCCACAATTTCCACGAGCCAGCGGGCGGTTTCTTCGTCCGCACCCTCAAGGAGGAAGTCGGCATCATAGGTCGGTGCCAGCAGGCCGTCCGCTCCCCCGAGTTCCGGAAAGGTGGCCAGCAACGATGAGGATCCCAACACGGTGACACGTTCCCGAAGCATCATCGCGCCAAAGACCTTCGCCAGATGAATCAGTGCGCGTAAATCCATTTCCCCGTCGCCTCCCGGCTTTCGGCTCGGGTCAGGATTCCGACCATCGGCGAGAACGATTTGAAATATTGCGCCTCCTCGCCGTTGCTCCGCATTAACGCCAGCAACGCCGCCATGCCCGCGGGCGTCTCGCGCGCCGCCAAGATGATTTGCCGCCACTGCTCCAGCCGCTGCGGGGCCGAGATGCCCTGCGCCAGCCAGCGCGCGATGTTGTCCAGCGGGATGTCCAGGAGCGTGGGGTCGGCCTCGATCTTGTCCGCCATCTTCAGGTAACGGCGGTAGGACGCCTCGTTGGTGAACACCAGTTCCTCTGCCACGGCGGCAGGTTAACCGGCGGACCGGCCGGTCACAAGGGGGAGCAAGCTAGCGCGAAGTCCGGTTTGTTTGACAGCTCGTTTCCGCGCCGGAGGCACCCACTCTGTCGGGTCCGCGTCCTCCCGGCTACGGCGTCTTTTCCGAAGGACGCGGACCCAACGGAGCGGGTGCCTCCCGGGCCGTCAAACAGAGCCGGGCGGGGGCGAGAGCGCCTGGGGGTTCCCGTCGGGTGGCGGGGCTGGATTCTAAACGGAGGCGCCGTCAGAGCGCACGCGCGGCGCTGGCGGTCCACCGGCTTCGGCGCGAAGCTGCGGAAGACTCTGCCGCCATGAAAACCGCCACCGTGGAAGACCTCACTTAACGCGCCGCCGACCTCCTGCGCTGGGTGGAAGCCGGCGAGGAGGTCGCCATCTCCCGGCTCGGGGCCGTCGTCGCCCGCCTCGTCCCCGCCGCTGCTCCCGCCGCCGAACCCGCCGTGGCTGTCGCCATCACCGCGCCGCCGGAGCCGGCGCCCGCCGCCGGCCGCCGCGTGGACTGGACGCAGAGCGCGGCCTTTCTGCGGGACCGGACCGGGGAGCGGGTCCTGAGCGCGGAGGAGTCCCTGGCACTCATCAAGGACGCGGGGGGCCGTTATCAGCAAGTCCCCATGCCCAACGCCCTGGTGGTTTGCGTCGATACGAGCTTTCTGTTCTCGCCCTACGGCAACGACGTGAACACGCCGGTCGCCCTGGTGGAAACCGGCCGGCTCGGTGGTCCTCTCGCGCTGACCGCCCTCAACGGGTTTGAACTGGAAAACGCCCTGCGCCCCGCGGAGTTCCGCCGCGCCCTGGCACCCGGCAAGGCGGCGGCCCACCTCGCGGATTACGAGGGGGACAAGGCGGCGGGCCAACTGGTGTTCCCCCCGTGCGACCTCGCCGCCGTGCTCGCCGAGGCCCGGCGCCCCTCGGCCGCGCACACCCGGACGGGCGGGCACCGCGCCTTTGGCGTGCTCCACGTCGCCGCAGCCGTCCACCTGGGCGCGGGAGGGTTCCGGTCCTTTGACGCCAACCAGCGTGCCCTCGCCGCGGCGATGGGGTTGACGGTGCGGCCGTGATCAGCAAGCCGCCGGGACGGGGGCCGCCCGGACCGACGGACGCCAAGGGTCCAACCCCACGGGCTGACCTCCCGGGGACGCTGCTCTCAGGGAACCGGGCCACGGAAAAGAGCCGGGGACGTGCTCGCCGTCCCCGGCACAGGCGTTCCCGGCTCAGGCGGCCAAGGCCAACCCGGCGGCCCCGGCGCGGCGAGCGCCCAACCAGCGGCGCACCCGGCGGCGCTGGGACACGCCTAGGGTGCCGAGGGCCAGCAGGCCGGCGGCGACGGTGGCCGGCTCGGGGACGGGGACCAGGACTAAGTCCAGTTCGGAGGCGTTGTATTGCAGGGCGTAGCCGGCTGGCACGCTCACGTTGTCGAAGGTGCCCGACACCGAGGCGTAGGAGGCCAGCACGTAGCTGTTCACCCCGTCGGGCGTGCCGTTGAAGGTGAGTCGGTCAAAGGCGCCGCTCAGGTTGAGCGCACCACCGATGGTCAGCCGGTCGCTGTTGTTGGCGCCGCTGCCGATGTCCACCAGGTAGGTGGCCAGGTTGCCGCTGGTGCCCGCCAGGGTGAGGCCGCTGGACATCGTCAGGGTGCCGACGGTGCCGGAGGTCGCCGCCGTGATGGCGGCGGGACCGTTAATCGTCACCACACCGCCGACGGTGCCTGTGCCACCTAGGAGCGTGCCGGAGTTGTTAACTGTCACCGCGCTGCTGGTGGAAGTGGAGCCGTTGACCAGCAGGGTGCCGCCAGTGACGCTGGTCGCACCCGTGTAGGTGTTGGCATTAGTCAACGTCAACGTGCTGCTGCCGCTCTTAGTAAGGTTTGAGGCGAGGGTATTGGCAGCATTGTTGTTTGCGATCACACCGCTGACCGTGGTGTTGCCCGTCCCGTTAATGGTCAGCCCGCGGCCACCTGTGGTATTGTCATCCGAAAGGAAGACGTTGCCCGATAAAGTAGTGACGCCGCTGCTATTGACCGAAAGAATGCGGGGACCTCCGCTAGCCGTCACGACACCGAGGATTGTGAGATCGTTCAAGCCGCTGACGGTTGGGTTGCCGCCGCCGCTTGTCGCGAGAAGAAAGACACTGTTGTTGACGTTTCTAGCGGCACCGAACGCGAAGATTGTCGGTGCTGTGGAATTGGTTCCTCCAAAATTCAGCACACCAGTGCCGAGCGCGCTATTATTCCCGATTCCAATAGAGCCGGTAATAATGTTGGTGCCACCAGTATATGTGTTGGTGCCAGTCAATGTAAGACTGCTATTTCCGCTCTTTTGAACAGTCACTGGCTGCGCCCCCGTGGAAGTGAAGTTGCCGTTCGCAATCGTGCCATCAAAAGTCGAAGCCGCGTTTTTCTCACCGATGATGTAAGTGATCGTGCCCGCAGCTCCGCTTGCGCCCTGCAAGTTGCCCGTTCCGGTGAGCGCCCCAAGATGCACCGTGGCGGTGTTGCGGGTTTGAATGTTGCCAGTTCCCAGCACGTTGAACGTGGTGCTCGCACCACCGTTGTTGACTCCGCTGCTCCCACTGAAACGCAGCGATGCCCCTGACGCGATCGTCGCCGTGCCCAGGAAGTTTCCGAACTGCTGCACGCTTGAGTTGTTGTTGAAGCTTACCTGGGTTCCGGAGGGAAAGTTAACCGCGGAGGTTGCATCGCCCGTGATTGAGCCGCCATATCCATTGGACGCACTCCCAGAGGTGAAATTTACGGTTGCCCCCAAGCCGACCGCAACCGCGTTGCCGGCGAACACGGTCGCGGTGGTTCCGATGTTCAACGTGCTGCCGTTATTGAGGGTGATCGTGCCCGTGCCCGCTCCAGCGCTGTTGCCCAGCGCGAGGATGGACGGGCCGTTCACCACGACGCCACCGGCGAAGGTGTTCACTCCGTTCAATGTCAGGGTGCCTCCGGTTGCGGAGGTGCCTGAGTTGATGGTCAACGCACCCGTGCCGGCGGCACCGGAGATGATGCCGTTGATCGTTCCGCTGCGGGCCTGGGCGTAGTTATACCAGTCACGCAGTGCGACGCTCGCACCGTTGGTGCCGAGCGCGATATTGCTGGCGTAAACGCCCAAGTTCCCGTTCTCGAAGCTCAGAGTGCCGCCGTTGGCGTTGACGGTTACCGTATTGGGCAGGGTGACTGCAGAGAAGCCTTGCAAGGCGAACTCACCATTGGAGTTCACGTTGTAGGCGGTCGATGCCAAAGCGTTGGCAACGCCGAACTCCAGGATGCCACCGCCCGAGAGCGTCACTGGACCGCTAAAGGTGTTGGTTGCGCCAACGCGCACGTTGTTCTGGCCCTGCGTCACGGTCCCGCTGCCGGTGATCGCCAGCGGCCCGCTGCCGACTAGCGTGTTGGCCGTCGCGAGAAAGAGTTGGAAGCCGGTTACGTTGAGCGTGCCGCCGCTCGCGCCCACCGTGACGACGTGGGTGTCGGTGAGCGCCGTGGGGGAGGTATCCTGCAAGGTGCCGCCGTTCAGGCTGACGGGCGCCGTGTTCGCACCGAGGTTGGCGTTTGCCGAGAAGGCCACCGTGCCGGCGCTGACGGTGGTGGGGCCCGTATAGGTGTTCGTGCCGCCGAGCGTCAGCGTGCCCGCGCCGGTCTTCGTGAAACCAAACGCTCCCGAAATGACGGAGTTGATGTTGGCGGTTCCAGCAACGTTGAAGTTGCCGGTTGCGGCGAGCGCGAGGTTCAGCGCACCCGCGCCGCCGCCGATGTTCAGCGTGCCGCCGTTGGCGACGTAAAGCAGATCAGCCGCGTTGCCCGAGACCGAGTTGGTGCCGCCATTCAGGGTGATCGTGCTCGTGCTGGTGGTGTTCTGGATGGTCAGCGTCTGGGTGGCGTCCAGATCATCCAAAGTGCCGATGCTCAGGTTGAAACCATTGGGGTTCAAGGTGAACGCCGTGGGAGAATACGCGACGTTTGTGAACGTCACGTCACTGGTCGTGGTCGGCAATCCGCCCGAATAGGTGGCCGGCTGCGTCAAATCGCTCTGTCCGTTGACGACGTCATCCTCCGTATTCGCCAATGCTGACTCGGATGCGAACAAGGCAACGGCCAAGGGAAGCACGCGCACGATGCGAAGGCGACGTTTGGCAGCGAGTTTAGCGAGGAACTGGCGGGAGGTCTGGAGGTTCATGGCGGGGGCAGAAAGGGAGGGGAGCAGTGAAGGGAGACGGAGGAGAAATGGCGGACGGCCAGGCGTTCAGGAGGGTAAGGCCGTCAAAGCGGGGGCGACGAGGGGGCGAGCAAGGTCAGGGCCGTGCGGCCAGAGATGGCGTGACAAAATCGGGGGGTTCGTGGGCGCCCTCGGGCAAGGCGCGCATCCTTTGCGCGATGCGAGAAGCGGTCAACAAGAAAGGTGGAAACTTTGCAATTTATTGCAAAAGAACACCAAAGGGGCGGCTGGTGAAGCAGGAGTCACGCCGTGGCGAACACCGGAGAACCAGGCGGGCGGCAATTTGGTGGAACACTGCCGGGCGGCGCGCAAGTCTTTGCAACATCTGACAAATGGGTTCCGCGGGCTTTTTCTCATCGGCGGGGAACGCCGTTTCTTAGCGACAGCGCGGAAGCCGGAGCCTGTCTTGGAGAATCCGGCGGGAGGCGCGGCACGGTAGGGGTC